>DLZA01000130.1 GCA_003447515.1 Paracoccaceae bacterium | reverse complement strand
TTTTACTAAATTATTTTTGCCGTGTGGGGGCGCCATAATTTTCAAAGGCTTAGCGTATAACCGCCCAAACTCAACAGTACTTTGGGTTCCAAATGGGTTCCAAAAACATACCCGTTTGCAGGTCATTCAGACTTTATTTGGTGAGTCTAGGCAAGCCAATACTCATACCCATTTCGAACTGAAGTCTTATTTGGCTCTATGCCAAAGACGCCATGCCTGACGTACAGATATTTGACCGCTGAAAAGTGGGGGTTACTGTGCCCAATTTCTCCAGCTAAGCCGCAGGACCATGGACCGCACCCCCCAATTCTAGGGCCCCGCGCCTCGGCCCACGGGCCTTAAGTGTTAGGGTGATAGTTTCATTGTGGCGGGGTTTTGTTTGGAACTGCTAGTGACCAAGGAGTGTGAGAAACGCTTAATTACGTACTGTCCTGTTAATAGAGGTCCATTTTCAGGAGAATTTTTAAGTTGATAAAAAATCGAAAAGAGAATTGTTTAAGATCTAATCTTAAAATTAGATTTGTCCCTTAAGCGAAATTGTAGAGACATTTTTTTCACGGCGCTAATTATTTCATTTTGAAAATTCTTAATTGCTATGAAGAATTCAAAGTACTTTGACGTCGCTCACGCAGCACAATGAAGAGGCCAGATAAGAAAATTACTGCAGCCCCAGTCCAAGTGTAAACATCAGGGATCTCTGCAAAGAACCAAGCCCCAATTATTGCAGTCCAGATTAGTTTGAGAAAGTCGAATGGCAAAATGGCTGTCGGATCGGTTTCCTTAAGAGATTGGCTGAGTGCCATTTGCGCAATTGTGCCTGAGAGACCAATTAAAACCATCCAACCTAGCGTCTGAAGCCCGAATGGCTGCCAGACCCAAAGCGCCGGTACAATCGAGAAAACCCCAAGAAAAATACCCATGTAAGCGACAATGGTAAGACTAGATTCAGTCCGCGACTGGATCTTGATAATAATCATCGCCACAGCCCAAAGTGCTGCCGAAGCTGTAACTAAAAGCGCACCCGTATCGATGGTTACGAGGCCTGGGCGTAAAATAATCAGCATGCCAAAGAACCCTAACAAAATAGCACTCCATCGGTAGATGCGAAAGCGTTCTCTCAGAATCAAAACAGCCAGAACAGCCATAAAGATAGGTGCCGTAAAACTAAGAGCGGTAATCTTTGCCAAGGGGGAAATTGATAGTGCAGTGAAAAACATCAGCATCGCTGCTATGTTGATTACGCCTCTTAGTGCATGTAGTCCGATTTGCTTAGTACGCAGGACCGCAAATCTAGAGCGCATCAAGAGTGGGAATAGAAAAGCTAGGCCAAAAATGTTGCGGAAGAATGCGATTTGGAATGGAGGCAAGACTTCTGAGACAAAGCGAACTAGCCCATGCATGATTGCAAACGCAACTGTGGATAAACACATTAAAACTATTCCGCGCATAACGGGTGTTTGATCTTTCCAAAATGCGCTTGCCGCTTGAACAGCATAGATCTGGCGTGCCATGATCTCTCACTTTTAATCGGCCAAGTAAGCCATTATTTCTATGCTAGGGATTAATGTGCTTATCAAACTTCGCATGAATAGCAATTGCCGTCGAGGCTTTCTTGGACAGCACTTGTCTATCTTTAAAGTCTCATCCCCGTCCACTCGCACAATTTAAAAAGTGCGCTGAGTGGTCAATATTTTACACAGTACCCATTGAATTTCCTATACAATCTAATTCAAGGTGCCTAACACGTTTTGTCAGTCTAGTCTGATTGTTTTCAACACTTTGTCAAAACTGATTTGTGATGCTTTAACTGTAGCTGGGCATGACCTGTACTTCTAAGATCCAGCCTCGACTTTGCGAATGAATGTCCAGTCGAGGTGCATTTTTCACCAAGCGCTTTTGCAAGTCCTGAGGCAACAGGATCGATTGACCAATAAAAAATTATTTACATCAATCAGTTGGTCATCATGGAGAACTCTAAATGTATAATGATGGTCGGGTACCAATTCTGTTGAAAGTTAAATATCGACCTCATCACGATTAACGAAGACTTCCGTAATTATATCTCCTACCTGCAGACTGCAGAAATATTCTGTACTTCCATACACAACCAGCGAGAAAATATTTGTGCTAAACCATTTTTATTTTTTTCTTTTATTGAAATGAAATATCGGTCTGATGCTAAAATGCGCTCATTAAACGGCATGATAAGAGTTCCCCTAGCTAACTCGGGTGTTGCAAGAAGAAAACTTGTTAGTGCCACTCCAGCGCCACAGCGCGCAAGATCAATAGCCAGTCCGTGGGAATCAACGAGTTGAGCCACATTCTTAGGAGGGACTAAGTTAAGTTGTTTCGACCAATTTTCCCAGGTTCCCGATGTTCCAACGATTTGGATACGTCTTGTGTTACAAATATCGCTCCATGATGGCGGCTGCTTAAAAATATGAGGACTACAAACCATAACAATTTGATCTTGATGTAATTCTTCCGCATCTTTTCCAGCCACCTCAGTTGAACCAAAACGAATTTCAACATCTGCATCGGAGGTCATAAAATCATCTGGCCACAATGTGCTTTTAATGCGGATTTGTGCTGTTGGATTATCATCTAAAAAATTTGATAAATTGGGTACAATAAAACTTTGTGCAAAACTGATACTTGCAGCAATGGTCAATGTATTTTTTGACTGATCATGCTCAAAAGCAGCCGCTACCCTAGCAAGGCCGTTGAGAGGTTCCGTCACGTTTGGCAGAATGCGGCGTCCAGTATCTGTTAGTGCCAATCCTCTCGGTAAGCGTATGAAAAGGGGAACGCCGAAGCGATCTTCTAGCAGGCGCACTTGTTGGCTTATGGCTGATTGCGTAAGACCTAATTCATGTGCTGCGGCTGTAAAATTAAGGTGTCTTGCAGAACACTCAAAAGCGCGGAACCAAGTCAGGGGGGGAAGTTTTTTACGCACAAGCCGCAACCTAGCCATTAGTGTTTGTAATAGTTCTGACTTAAATTAAGTCATTTGTCAAAATATGGGATTGGTCTCAATAGTGTGCAGATAAGGTGCACTTCGCATCTGAACGTCAGCAACAAACTGCCAAAAGGATGGGTAATGGAACAGGTTAAGTTCAAACAAATGAAGGACGGAGACAAAGAGGATTACATTTTCCTTGATAATCTTGAGCGGGAATATACCAAGGGAACAGCAGATCGCATACTTACAGCTATGGTTAATCTAGATAAAAGCTTGACCGGCTATCAAGTCACACGGCTTGGGCATTCTTTGCAATCAGCGACGCGTGCTTGGTATGATGGCGCTGATGAAGATTGGATTGTGGGTGCTCTTTTGCATGATATTGGCGATATATTCGCGCCCCATAACCACGATGAGTACGCGGCAGCTGTTCTGAAACCCTTCGTGCGCGAACAAGTGTGTTGGTGTGTCCAAACCCATGGTGATTTTCAGCTTGTTTATTTCGCCGAACACGTTGGTGCGAACCCAAACAAGCGGGACGTCCATGTTAGTAGTCCATACTTTGATGATTGCGTGGAATTTTGTGAACTTTGGGATCAGGCTAGTTTTGATCCTGACTACAAAAACAAGCCACTTGAGTTTTTTGCAGATATGGTTCGGGATGTGTTCGCGCGTCCAGCTTATGATGAAAACATCATCCAAAAAGGTGTCCGAAAACCATTAAATAATGCGGTTCTTTCTGAAATACGCGCAGAGTAAACAATGAACAAGCTCTCAAAAATGGACTTTTCGAAGTGTATCATGGCAGCTGATCAAGCATCGTCATTGCCACCAAGTTGTTATACATCCGCAGCCGCCATTGAGGAGGAAATTACACATATTTTTCGACAATCCTGGATTGGTGTTGGGCGTGCAGATGTTGTTGCATCGCCCGGGGATTACATAACGTTAGACGTCGCTGAACAACAAATCATTCTGTTGCGTGATAAAGAGGGTCAGCTGTGCGCGTATGCGAATGTTTGTCGTCATCGAGGTGCGCGGTTGGTTGATGGTCAGGGGGAATGTAAAGGGCTTCGCTGCCCGTTTCATTCTTGGTTCTACGGATTAGATGGCAAGCTGATTTCGGCCCCACACATGGAAAAGGCTCAAGGATTTGATAAAGCCGACAATGGCTTGATTGCCTATCGTGCAGAAGAACGTTTAGGGTTTGTCTTCGTCAACCTTAATCCAGAAGCACCATCTATTGATGAGTATCTCGGCGAGTTTGCGGATATCCATGCGCCCTGGCCTATTGAGACTTTGGTTTCTGTGCGAAGACTTGAAACCGTTGTTGATTGTAATTGGAAGATGTTTCTTGAGGTTTTCAACGAATATTATCATTTGCCATTTGTTCATCCAGATACAGTCGATAGTATTTATTGCGCGCCTGATGCGGTTGATCAGGTTACGGGTGCTTTTACTACACAGTTTGGTGCAACCCAAGGAACTGGAGCGTTGCTAGAAAACACTCAAAACAGTGCGTTGCCTCATATGCCTAATCTTTCCAATCAAACAGCCAATGGCGCACGATACACCTGGGTATTTCCCAATATGACGTTTGCAGCGAATTGTGATGCGCTGTGGTGTTATGAAGCTTACCCAATGGGTGCAAACAAATGCAAAGTCATCCAAACATCCTGTTTTCCACCAGAAACGATTGCCCTACCAGAGTTTAAAGAAAAATCTGCTGTATACCTGGATCGATTGGATGCAGCGCTTGCAGAGGATGTGCCAGCGCTTGTTAATCAACAAAGAGGTATGAATTGCCCAGATGCGCGAGCGGGGAGGTTCCAGCCAGATTTGGAACCGAATGTGGCCATTTTTGCGAACTGGTATGCGCAGCAATTAGGCTGATATGGTGGAAGCCTGGACTCTGAAAACACTCTATTGACAAATATGGGTACGCAGAAATTTTCAAAGAGTGGACAGGCTATAGTTTTTGCATTTAATTTGCATTTGATTGGGACGAAGGAAGCTTACCCAGTTTTCATACTATTATAAACTGAGAGCTGGTCTCAATTTGTTGGAAATATTTAATTTTATACGGCACAGAGCTGCTGCCATTCGATAAGTTTAGCGAACACAATAAAAACAAAACCCACCC
>DLZA01000012.1 GCA_003447515.1 Paracoccaceae bacterium | reverse complement strand
GCACGTAAGTTAACAATGCCGCCTTCCGCTTCGCGAACACACGGTCTCAATAATATTGGTAAAACCCCAGAAGAAGCGATCGACGAGGTAGAACGCGTGTGCGCTTTACGCGATACACTTCCCGTCAAACAACGCCCTGAGGTCGAAGTTGGAATTTCGACAGCGTTTGGCTGTACCCTCGAGGGTCCGGTATCCGAGGATTGGGTAATTGAAATGGCAGGTCTACTGGCAAAAGCAGGTGCGGATAGCATCGGCCTTTCAGACACATCCGGCTATGCCAATCCCAACCAGATAAAACGTATGTTCCGCCGCTTACGAAATGAAATTGGTCCAGAAAAAATGGCGGGTGCTCATCTGCACAACACGCGTGGGCAAGGACTTGCCAATGTTGTCGCCGCTCTTGAGGAGGAAGTGACCACGTTTGACTCTTCGCTAGGGGGTCTTGGTGGCTGCCCCTATGCGCCTGGAGCAACAGGCAACATTGTAACGGAAGATCTTGTATTCATGTTGGAAGCGATGGGTTTGCGAACAGGTATCGATATAGAGGCACTGATCGCTGCACGTGAAGTGTTGCTACACGGGCTTCCAGAGGAGATGATCTATGGCAGCCTGCCCGAGGTTGGTTTGCCCAAGGGCTTTACCTATGCCAAAGCAAGGGGCCCAATGTGACTGATGCGCCACGCCCCCTTGAAGGTATCCGAGTTGTCGAATTCAGCCATATGGTGATGGGGCCTACCTGCGGCCTCATCCTTGCAGATCTGGGCGCTGATGTTGTCAAAATTGAACCCGCGCCGGACGGCGATAAAACCCGCCGCTTGTCAGGATCAGGCGCAGGCTATTTTGGAACTTACAATCGTAATAAACGGAGCGTCTCGGTAAATCTAAAATCTACGGAGGGGCGCAAATTTGCCACGCAACTTATTCGCGCGTCCGATGTTCTGCTCGAGAATTTTGGCGCAGGTGTCCTAGATCGTCTTGGCTTTGGCTATGAAGCAATGCATAAAATCAATCACCGTTTGGTGTATTGTGCCTTGAAAGGTTTTCTGAGCGGTCCTTATGAACAACGCGCAGCGCTTGATGAGGTGGTACAAATGATGGGCGGGTTGGCTTACATGACCGGCCCCGAAGGCAGCCCTTTGCGCGCTGGGGCTTCGGTTAATGACGTGATGGGGGGCTTATTCGGCGTAATTGCCATTCAGGCTGCAATATGGGAACGAGAGCATACCGGCAAAGGTACCTTTGTGCGCGCTGGACTGTTCGAAAATAACCTGTTTCTAATCGCGCAACATATGGTGCAATACCGCCAAACCGGAATTCCAGCGGTTCCAATGCCCGAACGCGTTTCCGCTTGGGCAGTATATGATATCTTCGACACTCTCGATAGTGAAAGAATTTTTATTGGAGTTGTCAGCGATAAGCAGTGGGCTCAACTTTGTAATACCTTTGATCTGGAAGACTTACTGCAAGATGAAAACCTTCAAAGTAACCCGCAGCGGGTGGCGCAGCGCGACGTATTCATGCCACGGCTTCGCAACATATTCGGTAGACAAGACCTCTCGCAGGCTGCTGCAATTTGCGAACGCATCGGTCTCCCTTTTGCGCCGATTTTACGACCAGATCAGCTTTTTGATGATCCTCATGTCAATCACCCCGGTGCTACAGTCGAATTAACGCTAAGCAACGGCATGCGCACGCAGGTTCCGGCGCTCCCCTTTGAATATGGCGGAAATCGGCTCGGCCTGCATCGCGATCTACCCCGGGTGGGAGAACATAACTTGGATGTAGCGGACGAGTTGGGCTATACGAATGAGGCTCTGGATCGCCTTCGCCCGTCACTTGGAACCAGTGAGACTTGAGTATGAGATTGGCATCCTGCAAAAATAACTAAAATAATAGAAATCAAAAAGCAGGTATTTGGCTCGATGAGGATCACTTTTGGGACCGTTTCATGCATTTAACTTTACTGTAAGCAATTGAAAATGAATAATTTTAAATAAAGTACGACGTCCTCTCCTGGGCATCAAATATGCAACTTAGTTAATTGATATCATAAATTTATTATTTCTTATTGGAAAGAAAGTCCCACGCTTAGTCCCACAAGTGGTTTAGGCCGACTCGCGTGAACAAAACGTTAGAATCAAAAGAATTTCGATGGCGACAGGTCCAACCAATTTAGCAATCTGAAAAATGATAGGTTTGGTGAAACAAAATATTGAATTCACTCTAAAAAAATGGTTTTTACATTGTCTGAAACCTAAGCAGCCGTTCGGATCACAAGTTAGAAAGTCGGTAAATTCTCGCACAGCAGCCGACGTATTCCCTGTTAATCTCAAATATTTCTCTGTTTAAATTTCAAATTTCCCTGTTAATTTTCTTAGGGAAATCACCCGTAAGCCACTGTAACCACGTCGGTTTTCCGCCCCAATTTCGTGCAATCCGGGGAAAATCGCATATTTTCCCTGTTAAATTCCCTGTTAACAGGGAATTCCGACCAGAGACCGGTTCGCTAAAAACTGCATCCCCAGCCACTTTTCCCAAATTTAAAA
>DLZA01000211.1 GCA_003447515.1 Paracoccaceae bacterium | reverse complement strand
AATTGATTCTGACCTGGCCACGCATTCCGAGGCAATTACCGCCGCTATTGCGCAACTCGAGCTGGCGCAATCGCAACTCATTGATGCGGTTGAGGCGCAAGCAACTGCGGAGACGAGCTCACAAGCACCAAGTGCCGAGATGACCACAAAGATTGAAGCCATTTTGATGCTACAGCGGGAAATTTCTGCCAAAATTACAGCCGCAAACTCACCGCCCCCGAGAACCCGCAAACCGCCAAAAGCGAAAGCTAAGAATGTAAAACCCCGGCCAAAGGTCGACGATCCAATCAGCTTTCCTTGAGGAAATTCCATGGCTCTTGAAGATGAACAGCTAGATCCGCAGGTTTCCGAGGCCGAGGCGCCACCGATCCGCCAATTTTTGAAAGTTCAGAAACAGGGCATCGGTCGCGCAGCCGTCGCACAACGTATCAAAGAGAACGATATCCTAGTCGCGATCGACGGAGAACTTTTTCTTGGGGATAAAGAGACCCTGAAAGCGGTTTTCGAAGATTACGATCCGACAATGTTGGATGATGTGGCCTGGCTTGTCACGTTCTGGCGCGATGGGGTCTTCTTCAATGTCTGTTTTAAAACACCGTTTCGGGCGGATTTTGATTTTGTATCGCCTGAAGAGGCCATAGAAGTCAGCGAAGGGTTTAAGAACCTGCAGTTTGAGCCCATTGAAACCTACCAAAACTTTGAGGTGTTTCGCGATCTTCGCAAAAATGCCGCGATGCATCCCACAGCACAGGACCCTCTTGCCACCTATGCGCCATTGCTTTGGATGTTGGGCAATCGGCTGTACTACCCGATGCTGGCGATCACAATCGTCTATTGCGTCACCGCAGTGACCCATATTTTGTTATTTATTATTGGCTATATCCTGGTGAGTCTTTACGTCAAACGTGCCCAGTTGAATTTGCTGCGGTCTTATCACCTGTTTGAAGAAAAGTTCTTTTGGATGGTCATTGGCGCCACCAGTGAAACCGAAGCACGAAAGACCTGCCTTGCATTAGATCCAAAGATATTGTTCCGCTTCGATAAAGCAGAGCCCCCACAAAAGCTAAACCGCATCCAACGCAAAGCCATGCGCGAAAAACAGCCCAGTACCGACCCCTAAGCAGATCCCTGCGGGCGGACCGAAAAAACTCTGCTCGACATAGCCGGCACCTGTGTCGCACACATTTACAGTTTTTGACTAAATGATTTTCCTCCCGTGTCGTTAAATTGGCCAAGGGGGATAAAATGCGATCAACTTTCATAAATGAGCTCCCCATTTCCGCCTTGCCGCGCAAAACCGTGCGCGCAAGAACTGTCCTCATGGGCGATGGCATGGCGACGGATCGGGTCATTTTATTGAAAACTGGCAAAGCGCGCGGTCGCGATGGATTTGTCTATCATGCCCGCCATGTTCTGAACTTTAAAGAATTTCTCGCACTGTCTGCCTATCATACACCCGTCACCTGTTTGCAGGAATGTGAACTTATCCATATCCCACGGCAGCTTATTCGAGACACACTAGCTGGACAAAACACACATACTTGGACCTTGGCACGCGGATTGGCCTTGGATCACCTCATGACGCAAGCGGCCTCGTAATGACGGACTTGAGCCAATTCAAAGCAAACGCCCTGGCCCATGGAGAAGTCATACATCTGTTTCATTCAGAGGTACTTTTCATCAAGGGCATGCCCGTCACCTCAATTTACATCATTTCCAAAGGGTCGATCATAATTTTTTCCGGTGATGGTGGCCGGGTGGTCCGCTGGGCCGGGCCACATCAAATTCTAGGTATGACTGAAGTGCTCGGTGGCGGCAAATGGAGGGGTATTGGCGTTGCGCAAGGCAATGTCGAATTGGTCGCCTACAACCAAATGAACCTGCGCGCTGTCATTGATGAAATTCCCACATCACATAAGCGTCTGCTCGATGATCTGCTTTTAACACTGCCGACCGAGGAGCCGTGACAGAGGCGCGCGCTCAAGAATGACCGGCCATGATAGCTTCGCGGCGGCGTTGGAATGAAGAGGGAATTTTCTGCGATGTGCGATATTTCGCGACGGTGCGCCGCGCCAGGATGATGCCTTCTTTCGCCATAATACTCACAATCGCATCATCGCTATAAGGCGCAGTTGGGCGCTCTGTATCAATCAGTTTTTTGATCTTAAACTTAATTGCTGAGGCTGCCTCAATGCCATCTTCTGCGTCTGATTCAACGCCTACGCTGAACATATCTTTCAAGCGAAAGGTGCCCTGCGGTGTGGTCATCATCAAGCCCGACGTCACGCGGCTCACGGTGCTTTCATGCACATTGATCGCATCAGCCACATCGCGCAAAACCAGTGGACGCAGCGCGCCGATGCCCTTCTCCAAAAAGGCCGTCTGTCGCTTCACAATCTCGGCACCCACAGCCATCGTCGTCGAATTGCGCTGCTCAACTGCACTTTTGAGCCAACGCGCGCCGGCAACACGCTCTTTCAAAAAGCCTTTGTCGTCTTCGCTGGCGGCAGATTTCAAGGCAGCCTGCGCATAGTCTCGGTCAATTTGCACACTGGGCAGGGTGCTGCGGTTCAGATCAATGCGCCATCCATCACTGTTTTTGGTGACAATAAGATCCGGTGCACGGATGGGATCAACGCCAGTTTCAAACAATGTCCCAGGTTTCGGGTTGAAACTGCGCAACAGGTTGATCATGTCACGCAGCTGCTCATCGCATACGCCACATTTCTTTTTCAAACCCTTCATATCCCCTGCCGCCAGAACATCCAAACTGTCCAATAGGATTGTAAATTGTGGGCTATCGTTTTCCTGGCTCGCCGCCTGTAGTTGCAGGCATTCTTTAAGTGTTCGGGCAAATAGACCGGCCGGCTCAATAGTTTGCAGCTGGCACAAAACCTTTTCAGCCAAATCTTCCGAAATATTCAATATCCGAGCCATCTCTTCGATGGGCTGACCCAGCCATCCCGAGGGCTCCAGAGCCTCCGCCAGGGCATAGCCTATCATGCGCTCCTTTGGGCAGATCAACATACGGTCAATCTCTGCGCAGACATGGGCATAAAGCGACGGGCCGCGCTCTTGCACGGTTGAGGCGATCAGATCCCAGTCCTGCGCGCCCGCAGCGCCGCTGCTGGTGCTGGTGCCGAGATCTAGCAGGTTTGAGTCAAATGTATTGTCCATCCCGTCGGAGGTCATGGGGCTATCGGCCGCCTCATTGCCCAATTGAATATCAGTTGCATCCGGAGCGCTAGAGGTCGGCGCAGGCTCCTGCACCGCAACCTCTGCTGGCTTGTCACCGGCTTCTGCGCTGGCAACTTCAAGGAATGGGTTTTCTAAAGACTGTTCTTCAATGAATTGCTCAAGTTCAAAATTATTCATCTGAAGAAGTTTAATCGCCTGCTGTAACTGGGCCGTAATAACCAGTGACTGTTTTTGCCTAATCGCTTGTGATGCCACGAATTTCATAGTTTTGCCTCCTATGGTCGATAAAAACCAAAAAAATTGCCAATCCAAGTATTGAATTTGACTTCTTCTGTACCAAAAAATGACACTTTCAATTTTATCTACTTTATTTAGATGGTTACATGTGCCTTTCATCGTCAAAATGATGACGCAGCGATGCAAAACAGTTCTATAAAATTTCGAAAACCCATAAATTTTGGAAAATAAAACGGTTTATTGGAGTATTTTAAATATCCAACTAAACTTTTTCTAATCTCGTCGTTTGAATACTCAGAGGCCATTAGCGCAATCTACAATCACAACGG
>DLZA01000053.1:1190-3071 GCA_003447515.1 Paracoccaceae bacterium | reverse complement strand
GTTGCAAAGACCTCGTCATCTTCGATCGTGATGCCAGACAATGTTTTTTTTCCGATGCAATTCGCAATTGATGGATAGACATAAAACGCTCCGTCTGGCCTTGGACAGCTAATGCCCTCCGCTTCGTTCAGCATCTTCACGACCAAATCACGTCGCCTTTCAAAAATAGGTCGTGACATCTCGATATAGTCCTGGGGACCATTCAAAGCCTCAACCGCCGCCCATTGGGAAATCGAACAAGGGTTCGATGTGGATTGTGACTGCACTTTCCGCATCGCGCCGATTAACTCTTTTGGTCCGGCTGCATAGCCAATCCGCCAGCCTGTCATGGCGTAGGCCTTTGAAACGCCGTTCACTGTTAGCGTGCGATCGTAAAGACGCGGCTCCACTTGTGCAGGCGTGCAAAATTGAAAATTTCCATACCTCAGATGCTCATACATATCGTCGGTCATCACCCAAACGTGCGGGTTACGCATCAACACCTCAGTCAGCTCTTTTAATTCATCCCAGCTATACCCAGCCCCCGAGGGATTAGAAGGTGAATTAAAAATTACCCACTTCGTCTTTGACGTAATCGCTGCTTCAAGTTGATCCGCAGTAAGTTTAAATTTGTTTTGCATAGATGTTTCTGCGAAAATAGGCGTTCCGCCAGCGAGTAGCACCATGTCGGGATAAGAAACCCAATAGGGGGCAGGGATTACAACTTCGTCGCATTTATTAAGTGTAGCGATCAGCGCATTATACAGAACTTGTTTGCCACCAGTTGAAATAGAAACCTGATCATATGTGTAGTCTAAATCATTGTCGCGCTTGAATTTATCGCAAATCGCTTGCTTTAATTCCAGAATACCATCAGGTGCAGTATATTTCGTACGGCCCAGATCAATCGCCGCTTTGGCCGCGTTTTTTATGTTTTCGGGTGTGTCAAAGTCTGGTTCACCTGCGCTCAAGGCGATTACGTCGTGCCCTTCGGATTTTAACTTGGTAGCTTTCGCAGAAATCATGATAGTTGGAGAGGGCTTCACCCGCTCTAATGTTTTTGACAAAAAGTCGGGCATAGTGGTGCTTCTCTCTTTTGTTTTGCGGGGTACTCTAAAGCTGGGATGCCGCAAAGCAAGGAAAACCGAATGGATCGTCTCTTGATTTACCGCTAATTTCATCTTAGGGAACGATGATGAAAATGCCGGCACCCCAAAATGAAAATCGCGACGTTCGCTTGCGCCGTCTGCGTATGCGCTCTTGGCGTCGTGGAATGAAGGAAATGGATTTGATCCTTGGCAATTTTGCGGATAGTGCTTTGTACACGTTGAACCTTACCGATTTGGACGCGCATGAAGCGTTGATGAACGAACCCGACCAAGATATTTATGCTTGGCTAAGTGGTGCACATCCAACGCCAGACGTGCATAAGCTCGCTTTGAACCGAATTTTGACAAATATACCTGAGATCTCGTCTAAAGTTACGTAAAACAAAACGTAGTACGCTTCACGACCTTTTTTTGCGTCGAACGCGGTTCTGATGGATTAGCCGGAGATAAGATACATGAGCTTTTCCAAAGCAGTTTGAACATTTTTTGGGCTAAGTCAGGAAACAAAGAACCTGGTTTGTCAATTCTTGAATATTTCGACGTTATGACCATTTGACTGGCCTTTGCTTGATGTTGGTTTAGGTGCATTTGAACTGCAACGCCTTTGATATACCCAAAGCGAAATCTTTGGTTTCTGAAGTGCAAAGACGGTGAAGTTTGGTGACTTTTTCGTGCGGCGTTTTGTAAGCTGACACATTTTTTTTTTTGGATTATGACCCCAACGATAGCTAGCAACTTGGTGAAACGATGAATTATGACGACCACATCAACAAAGCCCTAAATCGCCTTCATG
>DLZA01000053.1:0-789 GCA_003447515.1 Paracoccaceae bacterium | reverse complement strand
GGATGGCAGATCCAAAGAAATAATCGTTTGGTGTGGTAATGATTACCTTGGTATGGGGCAGCAGCCCGTCGTGCTCGATGCCCTGAAAAACGCCGCTGATAAGGCTGGTGCTGGTTCAGGAGGTACCCGCAATATTTCTGGCCATACATGCTTCCACGACAATCTAGAAATGGAACTTGCCGATCTGCATTACAAAGAACGTGCAGTCTTATTCACTTCGGCCTACAACGCTAATCAAGCGACGCTTTCCGTTCTCCCAAAACTCTTTCCAGGCCTGATCATTCTATCAGATGAATTAAATCATGCTTCAATGATTGAAGGCATCAAGCACGGATTTTGCGAAAAGCATGTGTTCCGACACAACGATCTATTGCACTTACGCGAAATCCTGCAAAAACTTCCCATCGATGCACCGAAACTAATAGCTTTCGAGTCGCTGTATTCAATGGATGGTGATTTTAGTCCAATCGAAGCCATCTGTGGATTGGCAGATGAATTCAATGCATTGACGTATATCGACGAAGTCCACGCAGTGGGCCTTTATGGACCCCGAGGTGGCGGCATCTCAGAAATTAAAAATCTTGCCCGTCGCATTGATATAATCAACGGTACCTTGGCCAAAGCCTACGGTGTTATGGGTGGATACATAGCAACATCTGAAAGACTTGCGGACGCGATCCGCTCCTATGCGCCGGGCTTCATTTTCACTACGTCGCTTCCGCCTGCCATTGCAGCAGCCGCAGCCGCGTCAGTTGCATACCTTAAAACTGAAAATAGCCTGCGATTACT
>DLZA01000261.1:4852-18150 GCA_003447515.1 Paracoccaceae bacterium | reverse complement strand
ATCAGGCTATTGCCCTCCGCGCGAAGGTCGCTGTTGTGGCTCAAGAACATTTGCTTGCCAATTTAAAAAATGCTTTGGCGGGGTCTGAAGTGCATGCACGAGCGGGACGCGAGGCACTACTCGAAGCTGCGGCTTACCCGGTTGATTGGGCAATGTCTGCAGTTGTTGGGTTCGCAGGTCTGGAGATAAGTCTGGAGATTGCTAAGCACTCAAGAGCCCTGGCGCTAGCTAACAAAGAAAGCCTTGTATGTGGTGGGGCATTAGTCCAGGGCACATGTGCGAAAACAGGATGCGTGCTCCTCCCGGTTGACAGCGAGCATTCTGCCATTTTTCAATGTATTGGCGGTATGGATAAAGCGGTGGAACGGATCATTCTGACTGCTTCCGGAGGCCCGTTTCTGAATGCTTCAATGAAGATGATGGAAAGTGCAACACCCGAACAGGCAATGGCGCATCCCAATTGGGATATGGGTCAGCGTATTTCAATCGACAGTGCATCTATGTTCAACAAGGCGATGGAAGTGTTGGAGACACATGTTCTTTTTGATGTAAAAACTGAACAGATCGAAGTAATTGTGCACCCACAATCTATCATTCATTCAATGGTCGGTTTTGCTGACGGCGCGATTATGGCTCATTTGGGGCCACCAGATATGCGGTCGCCTATTGGCTATGCATTAAATTGGCCAGCAAGAGTTGACTTGCCTGTTGAGCGGGTCAATTTTAGTGTGCTTGGTGAGTTGACGTTTCAGGCACCTGATGTGCGGCGGTTTCCGTCGTTGGCTCTTGCACAGCAGGCAATGGAAATGGGTGGATTGGCTGGGGCAGCGTTTAATGCGGGTAAGGAAACTGCTTTGGATATGTTTTTGGCACGTGATATTGGCTTTTTAGATATGGCGCGGGTTGTGCAGTCAGTACTTGACCAAATTGACGCAGATAAGAATGGGCATGTGACTCTAGAGGCTGTAATTGATATGGACCGCACAGCCCGTAAGATCTCTGTGGAAGCTGTAAAAGATGGTCTGCGCAACAATTAGCGGTCTTATCTGAAGGAACCCTCGATGTTTGATTTTTTATCTTATATTCCGCTTTTCGGCGGAGCGCTGACCTTTATTTTTCCTTTTATTATCGTGCTCAGTATAGTAATTTTTATCCATGAATATGGCCACTATTTAGTTGGACGTTTGTGTGGAATTCATGCTGAGGCATTCTCGATGGGATTTGGTCCAGTCCTGATCTCTTGGGTTGATAAAAGAGGCACAAGTTGGAAAATTTCAGTCCTTCCCCTGGGTGGCTTTGTTAAATTTCTGGGCGATGCTGACGCCACAAGTGGCAGTGTAGACAGAGAAAAGATTGAAGCCATGCCCTTAGATTTGCGTGCGAAAACGTTTGAGGCTGCAACTCTGTGGCGGCGTGCATTGACTGTATTGGCAGGCCCTGCAGCAAATTTCGTGTTGTCGATAGTGGTCTTTGGAATGATCGCGTTAGGTTCTGGTCGCCCATCATCCGACTTGGTGGTGGGCGACGTTCAAAGTGGCCCAAATAATCAGATTAAATTGATGATAGGGGATAAAATAACATCATTTAACGGATCACCAATCATGGCCTGGAGGGACTTTGAGAAATTCAAAGATCGCGATGCGGCTAGCGCGCCTGTGTATGGTGTTTTGCGCAATGGCGTCGCGCTGGAGGTGGTAGGACCATTTCCTTGGCTACCCATTGTATCAACTGTGAACCCAGTGACGCCGGCAGCAAAAGCCGGCGTTAAAAAGGGTGATTTGGTGCTCGCCTTGGACGGCAAAGAAATCGCGTCTTTTTTTGATCTGCAAAATATAGTGCAAACGATGAACTCTCGTGAGGTGCAAATGCGTGTTCTGCGCGATGGCAAAGTTTTAGGGCTCGATGTTACGCCACGGATGATGCCATATGAAAAACGTGACGGAACGTTTGGCGAGCGTATGATGATAGGTGTTGGTGCTGGCCTTGCGGTTTCGCCCACATACGTCTCAGTTGGTGTCCTTGACGCGATTAATGTTGGGCTGGGTTCTGTTTGGCATATGGCAAAGACTTTTGTGCGTACCATCTCCCAATTGATTACTGGCGGCCTGTCGGTCAAAAACCTGCAAGGGCCCGTTGGGATCGCGGTCGCCTCTGGCGACAGTGCTACGCAAGGTGTAACTGAATTTATATTTATGATAGCCTTTATCTCTACTGCGATCGGCCTGATGAACCTTCTGCCTATCCCAGTTTTAGATGGTGGGCATTTGGTCATTTTCGCTTACCAAGCAATTTTCAAACGCTCGCCTCATGATCGCGTGATGCAGGTAATAATGGGGGTTGGTTTGTCGTTGTTATTGACGCTCATGCTCTTTGCGACTTTTAACGACATTATGCGCCTTTGAATTCTGAACGCGTTCGATTAGAAAGAAACAACAAAACATAAAATTAATGCTGTCAACGCCTTGGGGGCTCGGTTATAATGATCACAATGCATTTCTTTGCTCGCTTTATTGCCAAGTTAGCAAGCACTTTAGCAGTTTCGGTATTTGCTATATTTTCGTCATTTAGCGTTAGCACATCTTTCTATTGTGGATCAGTAGCTTACGCGCAACCATCCTTGGTACTAAGCCGTATCGATATTTCGGGAAATCAACGAATTCCATTAGATACAGTGCAGTCTATCGCAGGGATTTCCATTGGAACGACGCTGACGCCGACGGAGATCAACAGTGTTGTACAGAACTTATATGATTCCGGTTTGTTTGAGTTTGTTAACGTAAAACCTGAAAAAGGGAGCCTGATCATCGATGTTAAGGAGTACCCAACAATCAACGAAATTTCGATTGAGGGTAATCGTCGTCTTAAAGACGAAAACTTGATCAAATTGGTTGGGTCAATCCCACGCCAAGCTTACTCACCGTTGCAGGCAGAAGCCGACACATTAGCAATTACCAATGCATACGCGACTGCGGGTCGTGTGGCAGCCCGTGTTGAACCTAAGATCATTCGCCGCTCTGATAATCGTGTTGATCTCGTTTTCGAAATCCGTGAAGGCAGAATTGTCGAAGTCAACCGCATTGGTTTTACAGGTAACCGTGTCTATTCTGATCGCCGTTTGCGTCGTGTCATAGAGTCGAAGCAAGCGGGCCTGTTCCGTTCATTTGTTCGCCGCGATACTTTCATTCCGGAACGCCTAGACTTTGACAAAGAGAAGTTGCGTAATTTTTACTTAAGGCGCGGTTATATCGATGCCAATGTTTTATCGTCTTCCGCTGATTTTACTCGCGAACGAAGCAGTTTTACGGTAAACTTCCAGGTGGAAGAAGGTCAACAATACCGATTTGGTGAATTGAGCGTTAATAGCCGCGAACCCGACGTCGTCGTAGATGATTTTTATAAAGCAATTAAATTGACACCAGGCTCAGTTTATAACCCAGAGGCTGTGAACACAACACTCGAGCGCTTGGATATTATTGCTTCTCAAAAGGGATTATCGTTTGTTCAAGCCAATCCCAGTGTGACGCGCAACGATGATAAGCTCACGCTCGATATCGAATTCCAACTTGTGCGTGGCCCAAAGCTGTTCATTGAACGCATTGACATTGAGGGTAATAGCGACACTTTGGATCGTGTAATTCGCAGAGAATTTCAAAGCGTTGAAGGTGACCCGTTCAATGCTCGAAAAATCCAAAAGAGTGCAGACCGTATCCGCGCGCTTGGTCATTTTTCCAAGGTTGATGTTCAAACTCGACAGGGCTCTAACCCAAATCAGGTAGTGATTGATGTGAACGTCCAGGAACAGGCAACGGGAACATTGAGCTTTGGTCTTGGGTTCGGGACGGATAATGGGCTCGCAGCCAATGCTAAACTTAAAGAAAAAAACTTTTTGGGGCGCGGTCAAAGCGTTGGTGTTGCCATCAGCACAACGTCTGATAATCGTGAGCTATCATTTAACTTCACAGAACCAAAGTTGTACGATCGTGATTTGGCACTCGGACTTCGCGTTGCTTTTTATACCACCAACGATGACAGTCTTGCGTACAATACTCGCCGCTCCCAGTTCCGACCGTCGCTGACTTTTCCGACCGGGGAATATTCTCGGCTGACACCGTCTATGCTTTTTGAAAACAACCGTGTAACGCCGGATGCCGATGCTTCTCCGTTGATAGCGGCCGAGAGAGGTTCTCGTTCGACCTTAGGACTCGGTTTGGGGTATTCATACGATAAACGAAACTCTCCTGTTAAACCAACGTCTGGCTTTATTTTTGGCTTTGATCAGTCGCTTGCTGGTGTGGCAGGTAGCAATAAATATTATAAAGCAGTTACAAACGCAAAAGCTTACAAATCGATGTTGAACGAAGAAGTGGTTTTGTCTGCAGAGCTAGAAGGTGGCTACCTCAAGTCGTTTGGTGGCGGCACAACAAGTATTGTTGATCGTTTCCGGCTAGGAGGTAATACATTGCGAGGGTTCGAGGCGTTTGGAATCGGTCCACGTGTTGTGGATGCTGATCCTGCAAATCTTGGCACTAATTACCAAGAAGCACTTGGGGGTAACATCTACGCTCTTGCGCGTTTGGAGGCAAGCTTCCCGATTGGTCTGCCAGAAGAATACGGTATGCATGGGGGCTTATTCTTTGACGCAGGGTCAGTTTGGGAATTGGATCGCACTACTGCGACCAAGGGTTCAAATACAGTTAATGCAAGTTCGAGTGCTTTTGAACTACGTTCCGCTCTCGGTGTATCAATTTTTTGGGATACGACGCTTGGTCCCCTTCGGTTCAATTTTGCAAAACCACTTGACTACAATGCCAGCGTTGATCAAACACAGACCTTTAACTTCACAATTGACACGCGCTTTTAAATGATCTTACGAATCGGTAGTTTTTTTATGAGTGTGATGGTAAGTGGAGCAACAATCGCACTGCCGGTTGTTGCGCAGGGATCGCCACCATATCAGATTTATCGTGAGCCTGCTGAGGTCGTGAGTGTGAACCGTGACCGTTTGATCCAAGGTTCCAAGTTTGGGAAGGCTCTAATCGATGCGCTTACCATCCGCCAACAACGACTGGTTGAAGAAAATGCATCCTTGGCCGCGGATCTAGAGCGGGAAGAGCGCGAACTGACAGATGTGCGAAAAACCATTGCTTCAGGCGAGTTTAGCATTTTAGCAAAAGCCTTTGACGAGAAGGTCAAAGAGGTGCGTCGCAGACAAGATCAAAAGGCTATTGAGCTAGCACAAGCACTTGAGGGCGCGAAGTTTCGCTTCTTTAATGAGGCAGAACAAATGATCACACAGTTAATGAAAGATAATGGGATTGTCTTTGTGCTGGATGAAAGTGCCGTTTGGATTGCCCAAGGTGGGGATATTACAAAACTCATTATTAAAAGGTTGGATGCAGCGTTCCAAGCTGGCCAGTTGCCCTTGGAGTGACATCCTGCGCAGAAGTCCAAGCTTGATTGGCGTGACGCAGATTGATAGGCACGCTGAAGTATTGAACAAAAGACTGAGGATTTGATATGGCAGAGATTGATAACAACAATGTGTTGCTGGCAGCAGACATTCAAGACATCAAACGGATGATCCCTCATCGTTATCCATTTCTATTGATCGATCGTGTCCGGGAAATTGACCTGAACAAAAGCGCAGTTGGCATCAAGAATGTTACATTTAATGAGCCGCATTTTCAGGGCCATTTTCCAGCACAACCTATAATGCCTGGTGTTACTATTGTAGAGGCTATGGCGCAAACAGCCGCCGTACTAGTCGTTATGACGCTCGACATGGTTGATAACGACATGTTGGTATATTTCCTATCTATTGATAATTGCAAGTTCCGTCGCCCGGTTACTCCGGGCGATCAGTTAGAGTTGCATGTAAGAGTTGTTCGTGGCCGCGGCAAGCTTTGGCGTTTCCGCGGGGAAGGCCTGGTTGACGGAAAAGTCGTGGCTGAAGCCGAGTTCAATGCAATGATGGTGCCACCAGAGGATCAATAGTATGTTTGTGCATGAAAGTGCTGAAATTCACCACACGGCAGTGGTTGAAGATGGTGCGGTTATTGGTCAAAACTGCAAAATTGGTGCGTTTTCTGTTGTTGGGCCAAACGTCATACTCGGAGAAAACGTAGAGCTAAAGTCTCATGCTGTCGTCGAGGGGTGGACCAAAATAGGTGATGGTACCATCATTTTTCCGTTTGCTAGTATCGGTCATATTCCGCAGGATTTAAAATTTGGGGGGGAACGCACGAAGCTCGAAATTGGCAAACGAAACCGTATTCGTGAACATGTCACCATGAATCCGGGAACTGAGGGCGGCGGTGGGCTGACCAGGATCGGTGACGATGGACTTTTTATGATGAGTTCTCACATTGGGCATGATTGCATTGTGGGCAACGAGGTGGTTTTAGCGAATAATGCTAGCCTAGGTGGCCATTGTATTATCGAAGATAATGTCACCATGGGTGCATTATCAGGCGTGCATCAATTCTGTCGCGTGGGTCAAGGTGCAATGGTTGGTGGGTTGGCTGCGGTAGCAGCCGACGTGATCCCCTATAGTACAGTGATGGGGAACCGTGCATCCCTGGAGGGATTGAACCTGATAGGGCTTAAACGTCGTGGTTACAAGAAGGACGAGATTAATGGTCTTCGCGCTGCTTTCAAGGTGTTATTTGCAAACGCTGGTATTTTGCGTGAACGGGCAGAAATAATTCAATTGGAATATCGCTCTAACGCGTTAGTTCAAAGCGTAACGGCTTTCATCTTAAAGAATAGCGATCGCCACATCACAACTCCGAAAGAAGGCTAATTCATGGTTGTGGCTTTAGGGCATAATCCGCTTGCAATAGTTGCAGGGGATGGGGACTTGCCGAGGCTGCTTGCGGAGCATTGCACACGTACTGGTCAGGAATATATTATTATCTTATTTGCTGGCTTTGCGCCATCATGGGTGGAAAATCGTCCAATTTATAAGGCCAACTTTGAAAAACCGGCCCGTATGTTTAAGGCGTTAAAAGATGGTGGTTTTGGCCATGTTACCTTTGCGGGAGCTATGCAACGCCCACAATTGAGATGGAACAAATTCGACCTTAAATTCTGGAAGCTTGCGCCTAAGTTACTTCCTGCAATGAAATCTGGCGACGATGTGACATTACGCATGATTACTTCAATTTTTGAAGCGGAAGGGATCCAAGTCATTGGTGCGCATGAAGTGCTCAGAAATTTGCTTGCGCCTTTGGGTGTTCAAACCGTGGCGGAGATGACGAAGGCTCATTGGGTGGATGTCAAGCGGGGCATGAATATTGCGCAGGCCTCAGGTCTTGTGGACGTGGGTCAGAGTGCGGTAGTGGCGGATGGTATTTGTTTGGGTGTGGAAAGCGTACAAGGCACAGACGCGATGTTAAATTTTGTCGGTCAAACGCGAGATCATTTCAAGCTCGGTAAACAACGTGCCAAAGGTGTTTTGTGTAAAGCTCCGAAGCCTGGTCAAGACTGGCGAATAGATTTGCCGAGTATTGGAGTAGGGACCATGGAAGCAGCCGCCAATGCAGGACTTGGAGGCGTTGCCGTACAAGCAGGTGGTGTCCTTGTCCTCGGGCTGGCAGAGACCGTTGCCAAAGCAGACGAGCTGGGATTATTTTTTGTCGGCGTTGCCTACGATAATGAGGCTTTCAAGTGAAAGTTTTCATTCTGGCTGGTGAACAATCTGGGGATAAACTGGGCGGAGCGCTGATGGCCGGTCTGTCATCGCTTAGATCAGTCGAATTTCAAGGCATCGGTGGTACGATGATGCAAGCGCAAGGTTTGAAATCATTATTCGACATGCATGATTTATCAGTTATGGGATTACTAGAAGTCTTACCAAAGGCCTCAAAATTGCTTCGCCACGTAAAGCAAACAGTTAAAGCGGCGCAGGCATTTACGCCTGATGTTTTGATAACTATTGATAGTCCCGATTTTAGCCTGCGAGTTTCGCGTAAGCTCAAGAAAATTAACCCAAATCTTAAGGTGGTACACTATGTTGCACCTAGCGTTTGGGCATGGCGGCCAGAGCGGGCCGTTAAAATGGCAAAATCTGTTGATCATGTGCTCGCACTGCTGCCGTTTGAGCCGTCCTACATGGAGGCAGCGGGTATGACTTGCGATTTTGTGGGGCACCCGGTGGTGTCCGAACCTGTCCCGTCTGAGGCAGAAGCTGCTGCACTTGCAGACGAATTGGGATTGGACCGCAGTCGTCCGATCCTCTGCGTTTTGCCTGGATCGCGTAAAGGAGAAGTCATACGGATGGGGCCAGTGTTTCGCCGGTCGATTGTTCCGGCCGTGCAGAAACACGCTGGGATACAAATTTTGGTACCCGCTGCGAGGGGGGTGGTCAATCAGATAAAAGAAATGGTTGAAGACTGGGCGCTACGCACCTTTATAATGGATCCAACAGGTTTCTCTGCGGAAGACTCTGAACATCGAAAACGCGCAGCTTTCCGATTGGCAGATTTAGCGCTTGCAACTAGTGGCACTGTTGCGCTGGAGTTGGCAGCCGCCGAATGCCCGATGGTAGTGGCTTACAAAGCGAATTATTTGACAACGCGAATTGTAAAAAATATGGCGCAAATTAATACCGCGAACTTGGTCAATATTGTGACGAGCACGCAGATTATTCCTGAATTCTTATTTGAAAACTGTACGGCTGATGCTATTGGCGCTACGGTTTCAACACTTCTGTCAGACAGTGACTCTCATGCACGCCAACGGGTAGCTTTTTCGCAAACGATTGAAGCACTTGGCCGGTATGGTGAAGATCCAGGATTACGAGCTGCTAAATCTATAATGGCATTTTTAGCACGCTGAACTGTCAAATTTTCTGTCATGATATTCGCCCAATTTACTAAGTTTTGTTTTGTGATGGCAATCAAATCCTGCGGTTTGCAAAGAGGGGTTCAAAGTAAATCAATTTCTGACAGATGAGGGAAGTTTGGTTCTAATACTCGTCCAAAGAGATACTGCAAACAGCGAACACAGCTCGCAAATACATTAGCTAAGCATCTGTACCCTTATTCAATGCATTGGACGATGCTGATTTTTGGTTAAGTGCACATGATGAATTTCTTTTTATTACGGCTATGTAATGATGTGGAAATTAGTTTGAGAAGAAAGATTGAGTTTGCAATTTGCATTTCTAATTCCCTCGAGATCACAATATACTGATAGATGGAATATGTGTAAATTGTTATGCCATCAGATTGATCTTTAACTCCCGTTTTCAGGAAATGCATTTTAAGTATTTTAGACTTTTTATTTGTTGATATCGCTTTGTGTGAATGACTTGACGTGCAGGCAGGAAGCAGCGCATCGTTTTGGAATGACTTTACAAAACCAGTTGAGCGCGGCGCCGTTACCTTTTGAACCAGCAGTAGCAGAAGAAGTTTTAGCAAGGTTTCCAAATGTAACGTTGCAACTGCGCAGTCTATTAAGAGGCATGGCGGGAAGCAGCAGTTTTCTCCGTAGTTTATTGGAAATCGAAACGGAGTGGTTCACTACTATTTTGGACCTGGACCCTGACACTGCGTTTGAAGAAATTTTAGAGAACATCGACGCTCCCCTGCCTTATGGTCTTCGTAAAGCCAAGCGTCGTGTGGCCTTGCTATTGGCTGCTTGTGATTTGGGTGGAATTTGGTCGCTGAAAGAGATTACAGAGCGACTGACACATTTTGCAGATCTTGCTGTTGATTTAGCGTTAAGAAGTGAAATTGAAGCGTTAATTGAGAGGCAAAAGCTACCAAACTGTGGGCCAGAAGATCTGTCTGATTGCGCGGGCGTAGCTGTTATTGCGATGGGAAAAATGGGTGCTAAAGAGCTAAATTATTCGTCTGATATTGATCTGATCGTACTGTTTGATGCAGATCGCCACGCAGGCGAGTATTATGATGAAGCGCGTATGTCTTTACAGCGTGCTACACGAGCTATGGCAAAAATGCTGTCAGATGTGGGGCCAGATGGATATGTGTTTCGGACAGATTTGCGATTACGTCCAAACCCATCGGTTACTCCTGTTTGCGTGCCTATGGATGCTGCTGAGCGGTACTATGAAAGTGAAGGGCGTACGTGGGAACGAGCAGCGTTTATCAAGGCACGGGCCTGTGCGGGGGACCTATCGGCTGGTCAGGCGTTTTTAAATCGTATTGCGCCATTTGTATGGCGTAAACATTTAGATTTTGCGGCCATTCAGGATGCGCATGATATGCGCCTTTTAATCAGAAAACATAAGGGCCTGGGTGGTAAAATCCAAGTGCGTGGCCATGATGTTAAGCTAGGGCGTGGAGGCATCCGAGAGATTGAGTTTTTCGTCCAAACTCAACAGTTGATTGCTGGTGGCCGGGATAAAGATTTACGCGATGCGACGACACAGGGAGCATTGCTTGCTTTGGCAGAAAAAGGTTGGATTCCTCATAACGTGGCAAATAACTTGAACTCAGCCTATGTTGCCCATCGCACAACAGAGCACCGCATCCAAATGTTGCGTGATACGCAGACGCAAATTTTGCCAACTAATAACGATGCAGTAGGTCAATTAGCCCATTTGGCCGGCTGGGTGGACGTAGACTGCTTTCTCGAAGATCAGCGCGTACGGTTGCAAAGCGTACATGACCAGATAGAGAATTTCTTTGAGCCAGAAGTGTCACAATCAAGTAATTCGGACCATATGCTTAGTACCCCATTGCTTGAGGTTATGGACAGTTGGTCAGGATTGCCTGCACTGCGTTCGGATCGATCGGTAAAGCTTTTCGAGCGTCTACGCCCAGAAATCGAACGACGATTGGCACGAGCATCAAGGCCGGAATTTGCGCTTGCACAGATCGATGGGTTTATTCGCAAGTTACCTGCTGGTGTGCAGTTATTTTCGCTTTTTGATACAAATCGCCAAATTCTTGATTTAATGATGGATATTTGTGCTACGGCTCCGGCACTAGCGAAATATTTATCGCACAATACTAGTGTTTTGGATGGTGTGCTTAGTGGCCAATTCTTTGAGATTTTGCCAGATCTTGAGGGCTATCTATCCATGTTGGGGGAAGACCTGCAAGACCTAGATGACTACGAAGACGTATTGAATGGGATACGACGTTGGCAGAAGGAACAGCACTTTCGTATCGGTGTTTTGATGTTGCGTCAATTGGCTGGACTTGAAGAGGTGGAGCGGGCTTATTCTGATTTGGCACAAGCTGTTATTCAGGGAGTTTTACCTTGGGTTGAGAAAGACATTGCACGTAGATTTGGGCGATTTATACGGCAAGATGTAAGCGTACTGGCCATGGGTAAGTTGGGATCACGCCAAATGACAGCAACAAGCGATTTAGATTTAATCGTGTTATATTCTGTAGATGGGGAAACTTCAAATGGGGATAAGCCACTCCCCGCTAGCGAGTATTTTGCGCGTCTAACCAAAGCTTTGATCACGTCATTGTCAACTTCAATGTCCGAAGGGAAAATGTACGATGTGGATATGCGTTTGCGCCCCTCAGGGCGGCAGGGGCCTGTAGCTACGTCTGTGATGGGCTTCGAGGCATATCAGAAAGAACAGGCTTGGACCTGGGAGCATTTGGCGCTGACACGAGGGCGCGTTGTAGCAGGTGCTACTAAAGAGGTTGAGGCTACACGCACGTCCATGTTGGCACTGCCGCGAGAGGAGGCTCTGGTCGCGCGAGATGTTGCGAATATGCGCGTACGTCTCTTAGAATTGAAAGGTAAGTCAGCGACAGTTTGGGATGTTAAAGAACTGAGAGGAGGAATTCTGGATATAGAACTGATAGCGCAGATGGTTGCGTTGGTAAAAGGCAGTGATGTTCGGAGTCCACGCAAACAATTGGCTTTGTCCGTTGTTCCGGAGGTTCGCTCTCTGTCAGGAACCCATAGTTTGCTGTGTGCTGTGCAGCAGGCGCAACGTTTGGTGATGGAGGAGGCGTTTGATCCAGATAAATTAGGGGAAGATGGAATGGCTTTTGTGATCTCAGTGTCAGGTTTTAAGAATCAAGACACTTTAAAGAAAGCTATTTTTGACAGTACAGCGATGGCTGCGGTCCAAATTGAGCGCATTTTAAACCCGAATTGATGGGCTTAAATTGTCTTTATTAAATTAGAGTGTCAAATGCGGGGCAAGATAGGGAGTAGAATATGGCTTTTAAAGGAAATTTGGAATGTGATCCGCGTGGGTTGATTTATGAAGCTTATCGTATGGATATTGGCGAGCAGGAGTGCCGCAGTATATTCTTGGATTGGGTGCTCGGAACGCAGATTGGAGAGGATTTGGACGTAATGCTTGAAGCATTACTAACAGAATATGCTGGCAACGGGTCTGATCACGCGATGACGGGAGTACTGAATGAAGGATTAAATAAAGGGGGCGGACCCACTGTGCGTCGTGGCGGGCGGTTGCGTACTATGCGCAAAAATTAACAACAGCTTTGGCTTTTCAATTAAAGTTGCGTGGCCGCTAAGTGCCTTCAAAATATTGGTTATTATAAGAGTCAGAGATGAGTGCCTTAATCTGCAAGTGCATGGATAATCCTGGCCCAGCTACGGATGCCTTTATGAAAGGAACGCAAATCGTACTTTTCGTTGGGAGAGTGGATTTGGTCATCGTCTTGGCCAAAGCCGATCAACATGGATTGCACGCCTATAATCTCCTGAAAGTGCCCTGCAATCGGTATTGAACCGCCACACCCCACGTAAACACCCTCGGTTTTCCATTCGTCTGTTAGTGCTTTGCGCGCCAATTCAAATGCAGGATTGTTTATTTCCATGGAAGCGGCAGGGGCAGCGCCATAATCAATGAAGTCAATAGAACAGTCGGCAGGCAGCTGCGCACGCATGTGTGTTTGAAATAACGCACGAATTTTCAATGGATCTTGGCCAGGAACCAAGCGGAAACTAACCTTTGCGTGGGCTTGGGATGGAATGACCGTTTTTGATCCTTCCCCCGTGTAGCCGCCCCAGATACCGTTCACATCACAGGAGGGTCGGGACCAGATTTGCTCTAGCCCAGAACGCCCGGCTTCACCAGCAGGTACAGAAAGTTCGACGTCGCCAAGGAAACGCTCCTCGGACCAATCGATGTTGTTCCACTGTTTGGCCACTGATTCTGGCAATTCCTTTACGCCGTCATAAAAACCATCGAGCGTGATGCGGCCGTCGTTATCGTGCAATTTTGCCAATGCATTATTCAATACTCGGATTGGGTTGCAGGCAAGACCACCAAAGAAACCGGAATGAAGGTCTTTGGTAGCGCTGGTGATTGTAACTTGCTGGCCTAC
>DLZA01000261.1:0-4474 GCA_003447515.1 Paracoccaceae bacterium | reverse complement strand
GTATCGCAAATTAAAGTTATGTCTGATTTCAACTCTTCTTTATTAGCCTCCATAAACGGGATGAGCGATGGAGATCCCGACTCCTCTTCACCTTCAAACAAGACAGAAATTTTGATAGGCAGGCTGCCTGTAACTGCTTTCCATGCGCGGCAAGCCTCAAGAAAAGTCATTAATTGGCCTTTATCATCCGAAGCTCCACGTCCACGGATCACCATGCCATTTGGCGTTTCTTCTAATTTTGGTTTAAATGGCGGCGTGGTCCATAGCTCTATTGGATCGATTGGCTGAACGTCATAATGCCCGTAAAACATTGCATGCTTACCTGAACCTTCGCTGTGCGCTACAACCATTGGGTGTCCAAGGGTCTCTCGTTTGCTAGCGGTGAACCCCAGAGCGGTGAGATCGTCGACCAACCAATCAGCCGCCGCATCGCAATGTTGTGCAAAAGCGCTATCCGTCGAAATGGATTGAATTCGTAATAATTCCATCAGGCGGTCGAGTGCTGCATCTTGATCGTCATCAATATGGGAAAGAACTTGATCAAGGGACATGGTGTAACCTCTTTAATAGCCTGGAAAATTCATATGACTTTCATAATGTTTTGTGCAAATGAAAAGCGTGATTGCGACGGTCGTGATAAAAGTGTGACCTTTTTTGTTGGGAAGACTTGTAAATGTTGAGATGTGTCGCTGATATCTTCAATTATCGTTGGCACGCGTATGTAGAAAGACAGCCAGATAGGTTTGATTAGTATGGTAAGCTTGTTGAACACTCTGCGACGTTTTCAGTTTTGTCATTAAGCAACGTTTATGCACGGTACAAAATGGATAGATAAGGTTTAGTTTTTTAGTGATTCAATAATAGACATAAAGTCCGATCCTTTCAGGGATGCACCCCCGATTAAACCGCCGTCGACATTCGGTACGGTGGCGATGCTGCATGCATTTTCTGGCGTCATGGAGCCGCCATATAAGATGCGCATGTTTGCACCTTCTGAACGAAAGCGTTCTTTAAGGCAGACACGAATATAGGCATGAACTTCTTCGATTTCTTCAACGTTCGGCGTTTTTCCTGTCCCGATAGCCCAAATTGGTTCATATGCGATTATTAAGTTCTTGGCTGTTGCCCCGTCAGGTACGGACATAGCAAGTTGGCCGCCGACAATGTCGAGCGTTTTGAACGCCTTGCGTTCGTCGAGGGTTTCACCGATGCAAACGATTGCTGTAAGGCTTGCATTCCAAGCTGTAGTTGCTTTAGCCCGCACACGCAGATCGCTTTCGCTGTAGGATGCGCGGCGTTCAGAGTGGCCAAGGATTACATGGGTTGCGCCCGCATCTACCAACATATGGGCTGAAATATCGCCAGTATGTGCACCCGATGTTTGTTCGTGACAGTCTTGACCGCCTACTTGTATGCCTGTGCCATCACAGGCCTCCACCAAGGATCGTATCAACGTGGTTGGGGGGCAGATAAGTACGTCACAAGCGGGTGCCGGGCACGCGGTGTTCATGGCGCTGAACTCTGCCAAGGATTCGTAAAGCCCGTTCATTTTCCAGTTCCCAACGGCGAGTTTTTTTTGCATGGATTATTACTCTACTATTCTCATTTTGCGCGTCTCGGCAACACGCTAGCACTTACCTAAATAGGACGATTAGTTAAGGATGTTTTTCGAGACCAGGCTAGAGCCTGTGTTGGCGACAGCCTCCAGCTTTAAACATCCTCAAATTTAATAGATTCTCCGCAACCACAAGCTTCGGTTACGTTCGGATTATTGAATTTGAAACCAGCTTCTAGCAAGGACACCTCGTAGTCAATTTCAGTACCGAATAGGAACATCTGTGCTATTGGAGCTATCATCACTCGTGCACCAAGTTTTTCCACTATTTCGTCATTTGGATCGACTTCATCAACGTATTCCACCGTGTATTCCATACCGGCACAACCACCTTTTTTTACTCCAATTCGTAGGCCTTTTTTGTTACCGATCTTCATAAGTTTAATGATTTGACTCGCGGCTTTATCGGTGATCGTGACGGCTTGCTTCCCGGGAATACTGAGCATCACATAAATCCTAGCTCGAGCCGAGCTTCATCCGACATCATATCCATGCCCCACTGAGGCTCCCAAACCAATTGTGCAGTCGCTGATTGCACGCCGGGCACTGCCATTACTGCATCTTCTACCCAGCCAGGCATCTCACCAGCTACAGGGCAGCCAGGCGCTGTAAGTGACATAAGAATGTTTACATTACACGCTTCGTCGATTTCAACGGTGTAAATGAGCCCCAAATCAAAGATATTCACAGGAATTTCAGGATCGTGCACGGAACGGCATGCTTCACAAACGGCAAAGTGCAGTGGGTGGTTTGTAGAGGATGGTTTGATTAAAGGGTCGCCTTCCATCGAAGGGTTTTCAGCATTCATCGTTGGACCTGCATTTATTAATTCCTGAGTGTTATTATATGGAATTAAAATCTTTGTGTCCAGAAAGGAAGAGATACCGCTTTAGCATTTAGTAGCCGGAAGCTGGGTCATTTGGAGGCGAGCTAGTGGCGATCGATCAGTTTCACCAATTTCGTCCTCACTTTCGCCGAATACTTTCAATCAAAGCTTGATTTTCTGAATGGTATCGATAGGCAGTCTCTATGGCTAATCGCTTCAAGTTCTCCGTCTCAGATACTCAGGGCCGCGCGCGCTCTGGCGTTGTGTCGACACCGCGCGGCGATATTCGTACGCCAGCATTTATGCCTGTTGGTACGGCTGCAACTGTGAAGGCGATGATGCCTGAAAGCGTGCGAGCAACGGGAGCGGACGTCTTGCTCGGTAATACATATCATTTGATGCTGCGTCCTGGAGCAGAGCGAGTGTTTAAGCTTGGCGGATTGCACAAGTTCATGAATTGGAATCGCCCTATCTTGACTGACAGTGGCGGATTTCAAGTGATGAGCCTGACTGGTCTCCGTAGACTGACCGAAGAGGGCGTAAAATTTCGAAGCCACATTGATGGATCGGAACATAATCTGACTCCGGAACGCTCGATAGAAATCCAAAAGTTTTTGGGATCTGACATTGCTATGTCTTTCGATGAATGTCCCGCGCTACCAGCGGATCGCAATCGAATCCGCGAAAGCATGGAATTGTCGATGCGGTGGGCACAACGCTCGCGAGACGCCTTTGGTGATCGGCCAGGTTACGCGTTATTTGGCATCCAGCAAGGTGGACTTGAGGAAGATTTGCGTGCTGAAAGCGCGGATGCATTACGCAACATTGAGTTTGATGGATATGCACTTGGCGGCCTGGCTGTTGGCGAGGGACAAGAGGCAATGTTTAGCTGCCTTGATTTTGCTCCAGAACAACTGCCGTGGGATAAACCGCGATACTTGATGGGGGTTGGTAAGCCCGACGACATTGTTGGTGCAGTACAGCGTGGTGTTGATATGTTTGATTGCGTGCTGCCATCGCGCTCAGGACGCACTGGCCAAGCACAAACACGGATGGGACAAATTAACCTCCGCAATGCACGACATAAAGACGACCCGCGTCCCTTGGATGCGGAGTGCTCTTGTCCAACCTGTCAACAATATTCAAGGGCTTATTTGCATCACGTGATCAAATCCCAAGAGATCATCGGTTCCATGCTGCTAACGTGGCACAATTTACACTACTACCAAGAGTTGATGCAGAATTTGCGCAATGCTATTGCGGCAGGGTCCCTCGAAGTTTTCGTTGCCAAGTTCCACTCTAGTCGGAATGTGGGCGATATCGATCTGATGGATTCTTAATTGAAAAAAGTGGTTATCGGTCAAACCCTGATGCGATCATCGTGCAAACGCAAGGCACCCAATTTAATCCGACTAAAGCTTGACGATTGCTATATCCAACACCATCTATATACAACCAAAACAGAAGAGATAGTGGATTGCTGAAATTCGGGATCCGACATTTTTTGCTTAACAAAGGAAAAGTAATATGACCGACGCGACCAGCGTTTCCTATCCGGTATTGCCACTGCGCGACATTGTCGTGTTCCCTCACATGATTGTTCCGCTGTTTGTGGGCCGGGAAAAGTCTGTAAGGGCCCTGGAGGCGGTTATGGCTGATAACAAAGAAATCTTGCTATCGAGCCAGATTGATCCGTCGGAAGATGAGCCAACAAATGACACGATTTACGGAACCGGCGTTTTGGCATCCGTGTTGCAATTGCTGAAACTTCCTGATGGTACCGTCAAGGTGTTGGTCGAAGGCAAAGAAAGAGTGAAAATTACCGACTACTTAGAAAATGAGGAATACTTTGAAGCTAACGCCAAAATCTTAGACGAAACTGCCAAAGATCCGGAAGCTATTGAAGCGCTAAGTCGTGCGATATCCAAAGAATTTGAGCGCTATGCCAAGCTAAATAAAAACGTGCCTGAAGAAGCGCTTTCTGCAGTTACCGAGAGTGAAAGCCCTTCGAAGCTAATCGATACCGTCGCAGG
>DLZA01000350.1:1064-5655 GCA_003447515.1 Paracoccaceae bacterium | reverse complement strand
ACAGCTTATAGACAAAGTGGATAATCATCGCCCCAAACAGCAGTGGCCACAGATGTGGTTCAGGCCACGGCACAACAAACAGTACAATCGGGATCGACATCAAGGAATAACTAATATCGATCGCCCCACGTGTTAGATAAGGGTCTAGCTTGCCCTTTTGCAGTGCGCCGAACACAGCATGTAAAATCGCCGCGACGATCACCAGCACAAAAGCTAACCTGCGCCCCGATTCAGTTCCTTCAAGTGACAAAATCCAGTCAGTCAACCTTCGTGCCCTGTCAGCGCATCCGCGAAATCTTCAGGGTCAAAGGGAGCCAGATCATCAATCTGCTCTCCAACTCCAATGGCGTGAATTGGCAGGCCAAACTTATCAGCAAGCGCTACAAGCACACCGCCCTTGGCTGTACCATCCAACTTGGTCATCACCAATCCTGACACATTCGAGATATCACGGAACACTTCGACTTGACTAAGCGCATTTTGTCCCGTTGTGGCATCCAGGACCAACAGCGTGTTATGTGGCGCATCTGGGTCTTTTTTGCGGATCACTCGCACAATTTTTGCCAGTTCCTCCATCAGATCCTGACGGTTCTGCAACCGCCCCGCCGTGTCGATCATCAGCAAATCAGCGCCATCGGCCTCAGCCTTGGTCATCGCATCAAATGCTAGTGATGCGGGATCTGACCCTTCGGGTGCGGTCAGTACAGGCACACCAGCGCGATCCCCCCAAACCTGCAATTGTTCAACAGCTGCAGCGCGAAATGTATCACCCGCAGCAATCACAACGGACTTGCCTGCCACCTTGAACTGGCTAGCTAACTTACCGATCGTCGTGGTCTTACCCGATCCATTAACACCAACAACCAATACCACCTGTGGCCGCTTTTGATAAAGCGGCATTGGTTTCGCAACAGGTTCCATAATCCGCGCCAACTCGGCAGAAAGCAAACCTTTCAACTCTCCAGTCGACAGCTTTTTACCCATACGCCCCTCGGCCAGGTTTGCGGACACGCGCAGGGCAGTATCCACCCCCATATCGGCTGTGATCAACAGATCCTCAATGCTTTCCAACATCGCATAGTCAAGCGCACGGCGCACCACTTGCTTTTGGTGTTTGCTTCCAAACAAGCGGCCGAGCAGACCAGATTTAAGATCGTGGGGCTCAGCCTCAACGGTTTCCTCAAACGCCTGATGGACATCCTCATCAGCTTTCTCTGCTTCTGTTTGCTCGGCGACTGTGATGTGATTTTCTGCAGCGATGCGTTCTTCTTCGGCTTTGTGCTGTACTTTCAGTTGTGCAGCGATCTCAGCCTGTTTAGAAACGCGTTCTGCCTCTTCAAACTGCACTTGTTCATTTGCGGCGGCTTCCGCTACTCGTAATCGTTCTGCTTTAGCTTCTGAGGCTGTTTGGCGCGCCACTTCTTCTTGCGCGGTTTTGGCTTCTGCTTCAGAGGTATCAGCAAGCTCTTGTGCGGCCTTTTCTGCGGCCAGTCGTTCGGCTTCAGCCTCAGCGGCAAGTCCCTCAGCCTCAATTTTTGCAGGATGTACAGCAGCGGTTTCTTCCGTAGCTATAAGTTGCGCTTCGACATCGATTCGCGCCGCCTCGGCGACCGTTTTATGTTCGACGCCCCCCACATCCATTTCAGCCTCACCACCATCTTCAACAATAGCGTCCAACCCCTCCTCGATTTTAGAAGAAGATTTAAACAAACGTTCTTTGAGTTTTTTGAAGAAAGCCATGACCATCCTGCTGTGATAAAAGGCGTCTCTTCCACCTAACCTCCAGAAACTGTCTTTTAAAGTCCAATCTTAGCGCTAACCAGTACCTAAATCCCGTCATACTCCTTTGATGTTAGCTTTGTGACCGTTTACACCTTAGTATAAACGTTTTCGCCAACCTGCCTGATCGTCAGTGAGTTGCGGGCCTTTGAGGGTCAATCAATGTGCATTCGTACAGCACTCTATCCCTTGATTTTGCATTAACTCTTTAATCTTTGCGAATAGCCTAATCTCGCTTTAAGATACCCCACCTAATCATGCCCAGAGAGCGTTGCCGGTGCGTCGCTGCATGTTTTCGACTGTAAAGGTGCAACTATCACAGCGGGTTTGCAACTGGGCCTGTCACTTTGCCATTAAAGTTGGGGCTTCTCAAAACGTTCCAAACTCCTAAACCATCACCATTCCACCATTGACGTGCAGCGTTTGGCCCGTGACGTAGCTTGCCTCATCCGTGGCTAAATACGCCACCGCGGATGCAATTTCATCAACGGCGCCCATACGGCCAAGTGGGATTGCGCCAAGCATTCCGTCCTTCACCGCATCAGGCAATTCGGCCGTCATTGCCGTTTCAATGAATCCAGGCGCCACGCAGTTTGCCGTAATCCCACGGGTTGCGATTTCCTGGGCGTAGGATTTAGTCATCCCAATTATACCCGCCTTTGATGCGGCATAGTTCACCTGCCCCGCGTTTCCTGTCACTCCAACAATGGATGTGATGTTGATTATCCGGCCAAATTTCTGCTTCATCATTGGGCGCATTACAGATTTCATCAATCGCATCGTAGAGGTAAGGTTCACATTAATCACGTCCTGCCACTCCTCATCTTTCATGCGCATGAACAGATTGTCACGCGTGATGCCGGCGTTATTCACAAGGATATGCATTCCGCCCATGGCTTCAATCGCTTGACCCGACAGTGCTATCACAGCTTCGGCATCGCCCAGGTTACAGGGCGTTACAAACGCCCGTTCACCCAGTTCGTCCGCCAAAGCGTGCAGCGGATCAACGCGCGTACCAGACAGCGCAACGGTCGCACCCTGCGTATGCAGAGCCTTTGCAATAGACCCACCAATTCCACCAGAGGCACCTGTTATCAGAGCGCATTTTCCTGTCAAATCAAACATTTTGTTTCATCCCATCTTTTCTGCTGCAGCTTTCACACCATCTGCATCATTCACCGCAATACATTCTAGCGAACGGTCGATGCGGCGGATCATACCTAACAAGGCTTTGCCCGCGCCGATCTCGTATACTTCAACGACGCCCTGCGCAGCTGCCCAGCCAATGCTTTCGCGCCAACGCACGGAACCTGTCACTTGTTCGACCAGCAATCCTTTGATCATCTCGGAGTCAGAAACGGCTTGGGCGCGCACGTTGGCAATCAACGGCACGCTTGGCGCGTTAACTGTCACATCCGCCAATGCTTCGGCCATGCGATCAGCTGCGGGTTGCATTAATGCACAATGAAACGGCGCGGAAACTGGAAGAATAACCGCCCGTTTTGCGCCCTTTTCTTTGGCGATCTCGACAGCGCGTTCAACCGCGGCCTTGTCACCCGAAACAACTACTTGACCCGGATCATTGTCGTTGGCTGCCTGACAAACCTCACCTTGCGCGGCTTCTGCTGCGACCGCTTGCGCACCCGCAAAATCGAGCCCCAACAGTGCAGCCATTGCCCCCACGCCCACAGGCACAGCCGCTTGCATCGCTTCTCCGCGAATGCGTAGCAACCTCGCGGTATCGGCCAGCGAAATCGCATTAGCAGCACAAAGTGCAGAGTATTCACCAAGCGAGTGACCAGCCACAAAACCAACCTTTGAGAGGTTTACACCTTCGGCATTTAGCGCAGCCATGGCCGCCATCGACGTTGCCATCAAAGCCGGTTGCGCATTTTGAGTCAGCGTCAGATCAGCAATATCGCCATCCCAAATCAACGAGGACAGGTTTTCACCCAGAGCGTCGTCTACTTCCTGAAAAACCTCGCGCGCGGCAGGATAGGCCTCAGCTAACGATTGACCCATTCCGATGGTCTGCGCGCCCTGCCCTGGGAATACGAATGCCCGTGTCATAACTACCCTTTCGTTATTTTGTTGCAGCGATCTAGGCGGCTGACGAAAAGGATGCAAGTTTCTTATCTCATTCGCAACCTTTTCGCTGGGACTGACTGAGATTGAATTGCACGCGCGCACGGTCATGCTACAAGAAAGCAATCGATCTGAATCAAGGACCAAGTTTATGTCAGCTCGCAATTCCAAAACACATTATGGCAGCGTGACAAAGCTGTTTCATTGGCTAACCGCCCTTTTGGTCCTGACGGCCATTGGGCTCGGAGCTTACGCCAGTTATGGCATTGATCCTACAACCGAGACAGGTATCACGCAATTGGCAGTGGTGTTTTCGCTTCATAAAACAGTTGGCATTGCGGCATTCATCGTAGCAGTATTGCGTATTATCTGGGCGCTGAGCAATGTGAAGCCAGGACTGCTAAACGCGAATCATAGAGTTGAGGCCGTAGCTGCGGAAGTGGTGCATTGGCTCTTATATATCTCTTTGGTAGTTGTGCCCTTATCTGGCTGGATACACCACGCGGCGGCTTCCGGCTTTGCGCCAATCTTGTGGCCACTTGGGCAATCCCTGCCCCTAATACCCAAATCCGCAGCAGTGTCTGATTTTTTTGCAGGGTGGCATTTCGTTTTTACCAAGGTCCTGCTGATTTCGATTTTTCTGCACTTTGCAGGCGCCATAAAACACCATTTAATCGACAAGGACGCAACTCTGCGCCGCATGCTGCATGGTACTCCCACACTGCCC
>DLZA01000350.1:0-638 GCA_003447515.1 Paracoccaceae bacterium | reverse complement strand
CAGCATCAAAGTGAAAGCGCAGAAGCAGCAAAATTAGATGAAGTAAGCGGCGGATGGGAAGTTCAATCAGGATCGCTTGGCATTACAGTTAAGCAATTTGGGTCCAACGTTACAGGAAATTTCAATAATTGGACTGCTGATATTAATTATGATGAAGCCACGAAACGGGGTGACTTGACTGTTACTGTGTCTGTTGGTTCACTCACATTGGGCAGTATAACGGACAACGCACTTGGCACGGATTATCTCAATGCCACGATGTTTGGGACTGCAACTTACACAGCTCGGATAGCTGCGAATGAAACCGGTCACGTCGCGCAAGGATCTTTGAACCTGAACGGCATCGATGCTCCACTCGACATTCCATTCATCCTTAACATTAACGATGACGTTGCTATGGCTACAGGCTCCACTACGGTCGACAGACGCACTCACAGGATTGGCGATATGCAAACCAGTGACAACAACCTTGGCTTTGGCGTCATTGTAAACTTCGACTTGGTGGCTGTAAAAACCAACTAAGCGCATACGGCTGCGTCAAACAGAACGCCAGTGCCGGCACAATCCCAGACTACTTTAATCTGAGATCATAGCTTCAAGAGAAATTTTAATATTTACTTCGTCGCTGATGGCTGGTG
>DLZA01000347.1 GCA_003447515.1 Paracoccaceae bacterium | reverse complement strand
AGAAGCTGCAACAAGCCGATACATCGGAACCGGTATTGACGCCGCGGGCGCAATATTTCGTGTTGGACTACTCGGCTTATCAGCCGTGCATTTTTTTATGTTTCTAAGCAAAAAATGGCTGCAGAAATGGCCAAAAGATTATAGCCTTGCGAGCATTGGCGCAATTGGGATGGCACTGGCGTTTCTTCTCATTCCGGTTTCCACAGTGATCGGTGACAGGTTAGGTTACTATCTGATCCCCATCCAAGCGATGATCTTTGCGCGAATTCCAATTTTACCGTTACAGACTAATGCTAGGCTCCACGCCACTTTGCCGTATCTTGGGCTGGCGCTGGTCTTCGCAGTCTGGTCGCAGCTGTCGTGGCATTTTAAGCAATGCTACATACCATATCAAAGCTGGATTTTCGGCTTTCCAGGTGGCGGCCCCTTTCAGTTCTAATGTCCATCCGTTGCAATAGCAAAAGAGTATTGAATGATGAACGTCAAGAAGACTGATTTGGCAGGGGTATTGCTTATCGAGCCTGATCGTTTTGGCGATCATCGAGGTTTTTTTGCTGAAGCCTATAGTCAACGACTATATGTTGGGCTTGGGATTCATGCCAACTTCGTCCAAGACAATCACTCACTTTCGGCATCCGTGGGTACGTTGCGCGGGCTGCATTTTCAGGTATCACCTCACGCTCAAGCCAAGTTGGTGCGCTGCGGGCGGGGGTCAATTTTTGATGTGGCTGTTGATATACGAAGGGGAAGTCCAACTTACGGGCAATGGACAGGCTGCAAGCTCAGCGCCGCAAATGGCGTACAGATGTTCATTCCAGTGGGCTTTGCGCATGGGTTCGTAACGCTCGAGGCAGACAGCGAAATTGTTTATAAATGCTCAGATTATTACGCACCAGAGACCGAAGGCGCGCTTCGCTGGAATGACCCAAACATTGGCATAATCTGGCCTTTGCAGGGTGATCCGATCCTTAGCAGCAAGGACGTTATTGCACCTTCTCTGGTTGATCTAGACAGCCCGTTTATTTTTGAAGGATAGCAGCATATGAAAATTCTTGTAACCGGTGGTGCGGGTTTTATCGGCTCAGCGGTGATCCGTTTGGCGGTGTCCCGCGGCCATGCGGTCGTCAACCTTGATGCGCTGACCTATGCCGCTTGCCTCACGAATTTGGCATCTGTGACAGACAGCTCGCTGTATGCGTTCGAGCAGGCTGATATTTGCGACCAGGCTGCACTGAACAAAGTTTTTTCCATTCATCAACCCGACATCGTAATGCACTTGGCCGCAGAGTCGCATGTCGACCGGTCGATCGACAGTCCGGGATATTTCATCGAGACCAATATCACTGGGACCTTCAACATGCTGGAGGCTGCGCGCAAATACTGGGTCGAGTTTGGCAAGCCAAAAAACTTCCGCTTTCACCATATATCTACAGACGAAGTTTTCGGCTCGCTGCCCAGCGATCCTGCAGTAGTGTTCACGGAGGACACGCCCTATGATCCACGCAGCCCCTATTCAGCATCAAAGGCTGCCTCTGACCATCTGGTGCGGGCTTGGCATGCGACATATGGCCTGCCTGTCGTACTCAGTAATTGTTCTAACAATTATGGGCCCTATCACTTCCCAGAAAAGTTAATACCAGTGGTTATCTTAAACGCACTCGCGGGGAACGCTTTGCCGATTTATGGCGATGGTAGCAATATTCGCGATTGGCTTTATGTTGAGGATCATGCGGATGCGCTGCTACTTGTCGCCACCAAGGGCGTACTGGGACGCAGCTATAATATCGGCGGCGAAACCGAGCGCAACAACCTGCAACTGGTGCAAACCCTCTGCGCTATTCTCGACCGGTTGCGGCCGCGTGAAGAGGGCACTTATGCCGATCTCATCACTTTTGTCACCGACCGGCCCGGCCATGACGCGCGCTACGCGATCAATCCCAGTCGTATCCGCGAGGAATTGGGCTGGCAGCCTTCAGTTACTTTAGAAGAGGGGCTGGAGCTTACCGTGCGATGGTATCTGGAAAATCAGGACTGGTGGTCCCCGCTGCTGGCACGCAATGGCGTGGGAAAGCGGCTGGGGACAGACAAGAAAGTTGGACAGTGACAGACATTCTGGTTTTCGGCCGCAGTGGCCAAGTGGCTAAAGAGATTCAGGCATTGGGCGATGTTTTTACGCTGGGACGCGTTGACGTGGATCTATCTGATCCAGCAGCCTGCACTGCCGCCATTCACGCTTACCGACCACGCGCAGTGATCAACGCTGCCGCCTACACCGCCGTGGACCGCGCCGAGGAAGAAGAGGCACTGGCCAACACCGTCAATGGTGAGGCACCCATCGCGATGGCTAGGGCCTGTGCGTCACTTAACATTCCCTTTGTGCATATCTCAACCGATTATGTCTTTTCGGGTAACGGCACACGCGCTTGGCTACCTGATGATATGACTGAACCGCAAAACGCTTATGGCCGGTCCAAACTGGCGGGCGAAGTAGGCATCCGAGCCGCGGGATGTACCCACACAATTCTACGCACATCTTGGGTGTTTTCTGCTCATGGCAGCAATTTCGTCAAAACTATGTTGCGCCTGTCAGAAAGCCGCGACGAGCTCAGCGTTGTTGACGACCAGATAGGTGGGCCTACCCCTGCCCGCGAAATTGCCGCAGCGTGCCTGTCAATTGCGCAGCAGCTTTGCGACGATCCGGACAAAGCCGGCACCTATCATTTTAGCGGTGCGCCAGACGTCAGCTGGTGTACGTTCGCCCGTGATATTTTTGCACAAGCGGGTCGGTCAACGCACGTTTCCCCAATCACCACGCGGAATTATCCCACTAGCGCCGCCCGACCGCTGAATTCGCAGCTAGATTGCCAGACCACAGAACAGGTCTTTGGCATCTCCCGCCCCAATTGGCGTGCGAACTTAGCTGAGACTATCATAGATTTAAGGATCACCACATAACGTAATGAAAGTGTGACCTATACTAATTAGTATTTGTACATATCCTTTCTTGATCAGCTTCCAACCAATTACCTTCAGATGAAGGCGGATGGTGATGCTATAATTAAAATTGGCCTAAGTTTCTGACTGATATGCATTGCTTAAAATTCAAATCAAATCTTCAACCCAAGCGCAAAGCATAAGTAATTGGAATTAATAATATGAGCGCTGATCAACTCGTAAGCATTGAAGAAAATGGTAACTACTGGCTCTCAAAGAGTAACACTGCGTATCATATTATTAATCCTAATGCCACTAATCTAACCACCATAGAAGCCAATGGCTATTATAGCCTCGCCAAGGGAGGAGACACTTATTATGTCTTAGATGGTTCTGGCAGCAGCATTAGACTGTATTATGATGGAGTTGGCCGGTCGATGTTCGGCCCAAATGATAGTACTGGCATTTATACGCCAACAAATGTTGAAGAAAATCCATTTGGTAGTGGTTTTCTAGTTCTTGTTTATAGAAATGATAAGCCAGAATGGAACGATAGT
>DLZA01000041.1:4510-5259 GCA_003447515.1 Paracoccaceae bacterium | reverse complement strand
TCGCGCACAGATGCTTCTGCATCTAGGTGACCTGCAAGGTTAATGACCGCAGAACGGGCTTGTTCAATTTCGATCAGAACATCTGCGAGACGATGCTGCAAAGCTTGGAATTTTCCAATTGGCACACCAAATTGTTTGCGGGTTTTGAGATATTCGTTTGTCAGAGTTTTAATACTCTCCATCAGACCGAGCGCTTCTGCACAAATTGCTAACGTTGCCTTAGCGTTGACGGCTGAGATTGCGTCAAAAGCTTCGCCTTCTAATCCTAGCAATGCATCTTTTTGCACAGCCACATCGCTTAAGGTTACCTCTGCCGCATGGCCTCCCCCAACAAGGGGATAACTTCTCAGAGTGACGCCATCTGCATCACTTTTGACCAAAAAGAGGCTTATGCCGCTCGTATCAGTTGTGTCGCCTGATGTGCGAGCGCTGATGATCAGGTGGCTCGATGAAGGTGCGTTCACCACAACGGCTTTGCGCCCGTTAAGCACATACATTTCGCCTGATTGTTTAGCAGTGGTGCTAACATTTGACAGATCAAAACGGCTGGTGGGTTCGCCGTGAGCGAAAGCTAAATGCTGACTACCTGTGATGATTGCTTCGACCAAGTCTTTTTGTCCGCCATTGCCAAGGATCGCGATCAAACCACCCCCAAGAACCGCTGTATCAATCAAAGGGTCTTGCGCGCCAACGCGTCCCATTTCTTCGAAAACCAGAGCGATATCGAAACCTTCGCCGGAAAACCCGCC
>DLZA01000041.1:0-4175 GCA_003447515.1 Paracoccaceae bacterium | reverse complement strand
TCTTCGGAGAAAAGTGCTCCGATGACACCCATATCTGCGAGGCTATTCCAGATATCTTCAGAAAAGCCAACCTCCGCCTCGTCTATGGATTTGCGCGCACCCGCATTGTAGGCATCTGCCAAGTACCTGCGCAAACCGTTTTGGAGCATTTGGCGTTCGTCTGTCAGATCAAAATTCATGTTATGCTCACAGTTCCAGGATAGCTTTGGTGATTATGCCGCGTTGGATTTCGTTTGACCCACCAAAGATTGAAAGTTTGCGGTTATTTAAATACTGCGCCGTCGCAGGTGCGGCATAGTCTGGGCCCACTGGTTCAACGTTGCTGCCTTCTTCCAGTGCTTCACTGGCAAAAGGCATGGCGTAGGGGCCAACGGCAGTGCGGGTCAGGGCATTTATCTCTTGACGGATTACTGTGCCCTTAATTTTGAGCATGGAGCTTTCTGCGCCTGGTGCATGACCGGCCGCTGCACTTGATACTACGCGCAAGTTTGTGGTGGACATGGCCATCAAGTCCATCTCCACACGTGCGATGCGGGAAGCAAAGTACGGATTTGCTATTAATGGCTTCCCATTGGACTGTTCTAACCGCGCAATGCGTTTGAGATTTTCTAGGCCTGCATTTGCAAAGCCAACGCCTGCGATATTTGTGCGTTCGTGGGTGAGCAGGTATTTAGCGTAAGTCCAGCCTTTGTTCTCTTCTCCAACTAAATTTCTGACTGGGACTTTAACATTGTCAAAGAACACTTCGTTCACTTCTGGCGTGCCATCAATTAACACGATCGGGCGAACTTCGATCCCAGGTGTGTCCATATCTATCAGCAGAAAAGAAATACCTTTTTGCGGCTTGCTCTCTTTAGACGTTCGCACGAGGCAAAAGATTTTATTGGCGTATTGGCCCAGGGTCGTCCATGTTTTTTGTCCGTTTACGATGAAGAAATCCCCCTCACGCACGGCGGAAGTACGCACGGAGGCAAGGTCGGATCCCGCGCCCGGTTCGGAGTAGCCCTGACACCACCAATCATCACCATTCAAGATCCGTGGAAGGTAATAATCTTGCTGTTCTTTGGTTCCAAAGGCCTGCAAGACGGGGCCAAGCATTGATAGACCGAAGGGCACTACGCGTGGCGCATTTGCTTTGGTCATTTCGTCTTCAAATATGTGGCGCTCCACAGCGTTCCATGCTTTACCACCAAATTCTTTTGGCCAGTTTGGCGCAAGCCAACCTTGCGCATTCAAAATAGCGTGCCATTCCTCAAAGTCCTCCTTAGTCAGGCTTTTGCCTTGCTTGCTTCGATCTACCAAATGGTTAGGCAGTTTCGCTTTAATGAAGGCTCGGACTTCGTCGCGGAAGGTGAGTTCTGCTTCTGTGTAATTCAGGTCCATGGTCATTTTCTCCTACTCATTTACAGATGTAGGATGATGTGTGGTCTGACACAAATAGAACGCTACGCCACTTTAAAGTTCTGCTGATCTATCTGGTTTGCCATCAAAACAGGTTCTTAATGGAAAATAGGTGCCTCTTTTTCTTATTGACATGCTGGGGCAGCTAGGTACTGAAACACAGCTTTGCATGGGTGGCACTTACTGAAATATAACGATCCGACCAAAAATGGGTTTTCAGAAAAATTGATGACGAAATGGCTCGTAAAATATTTGTAGGGCTTCGAAAGATGGTATCCGATCGCACAAGATTTTGAGTAGTCTTTGTATTTTTGAAAAGTGAGTTTTCAAACATTAAACATCAGAAATTGATGTTTCACCTAGTTTTTGAATTAAGCTTTGTTCAATTTCAGCCAACACGCTTGATACCCGTTTGTGTAGTGAATGTTCGATGGAGCACGAAGGTACATAATCTGTCCCATCTCCGGCTACGAGCCGCTCATTAAGGGCGGTGTAAACATCTGCAAGCGTAATGTTTTTTGGAGAACGAGCCAATTTCCAACCTCCTGCATGCCCCTTTTCAGATGTGAGTAAACCGGCTTCTCGCAATGGCCCTAAGACACGGCGCACTACGACGGGGTTCGTTCCTGCGTGTTCGGCAATGTCTGCTGATGTACGTATTTTGTTTTGATCCACTGCCATGTGGCTGAGCGTGTGAAGGGCTAAAGACAGGCGGCTGTTGCGTTTCAATTCAAATTCCTCCCAATCCGGTTTCACGTAATTTTTATTATTGCAAATATATCGCAACTTCGTTAGTTACGTGAAAATTATAATTCCAAGTTAACCAGAAACATGCCAAACAAATACAATTGTAACATAGGGCAATCCAGTTTGCGCGGCAAACGCCGTGTTGGGAACCCCATGAACGATTATGACCTACTCCCTCCACCATTACGGCGTTGGCTAGGTCAAGCCGCTTTGCCATGGTCTCCAGTATCTGCACGGCGCATCTGGAAAAAGTCTAAAGCAAAAGGTCACAGTGTAGAGGAAGCTCTCTCAACTTTGTCTAAGGCTGAGGCCAAGACACTGGCACGTGACAAATTCGCTTTGCATCTCAAAAAATTTTAAAATCTATATGCGCCTAATGCTGAGCTGCTAAATTTGAGCTAATAAGCGTTTGCAAACGCTTTGTGTGTCTGACAGGGTAAATCAAAGTAAACCAATTTTGGAGATGAGATCATGCTAAAAGCATTTGTTTTTGGATTGATAGGACTGGGCTTGAGCGTGAACCCTTCGTATGCGAGTAATCTAAAAATTGGCTCTTGGGGTGGTAATGTTAGATCTGGCCCGAGTACTGATTATACAAGAATTGGAAGTCTAAGAGAGGGTGATCCCGTTGTATTATTGGAGAAAATAAAATCTTCAGGATCTAAGTTAAACTGGTTTAAAATAGCGTATGGTAAAGGCAAGGTTGGGTACCAGTGGGGCGGAATATTATGTGGGTTTGACAAAGAGGTGAACGGAACGTTTGGTGTTTGTGAAAAAGATAATCGATCATCGCCGCGACGTTATAGATGCAGTGATCAAAATCAGTTGCGTTCTTTGGGAGCAAAAAGAGATACAAAAATTACATTTTTTGTTGGACAAACAGCTAAAGATTTTAATGTCTATTGGATAGATTACAATGGAAATGAGCAATTTTATCAACGCTTAAGCAGTGGAATGAGTTGGACTGTTGACACGTATCCATCCCATCCTTGGGTTGTCTATAAACTATCTAAAAGTGGCGGTGAAACTTGTCACAGCGTTGTAAGGGGAACTAAAAGACCTTCACAATGGTTGCTTCGGTAATTCATTTTAACGGTATACGCGACTAAAAAAGCCAATTTGGCTTGTTTTGAGAGGGTCCTTACTCGGAGTATCGGCCGCGATATTGCTCTTTTCATAGCGAGCCAATCTCTCGTTAATTTTTGTACCTTGATAAATAACTTAAGCTATTCCCTTGGGGCTAAGCACAACGGAATTTCGACACAGTCATTCGCAAAAGGTTGCTTTTATTGCCCAAAAAGACAGCCTCTTTACTGTACTTGGCACAGTGTGCAAGAGCTAAAGACTTTACATTTTCTGGCAATTTATAGCATTTGTTCAATTTTTGGCTGAACGCCCCGCTGGGCTTGCATCCAGCATCAAATCCAATTGATACCTGAGCATAGCGAATTTCCAATCCGCCTGGCGACGTCTTTACTATTTTGGGAGGAAAAATGGTTGCTGTATTCTGAGATGAGACGTCTTTTACATTTTTTGCTGGTTCCGTTGGTACGCACCCGGAGAGAAGAGCGCAGATGCCAAAAACCCAAAAATACTTTGTATACGTCATGACATCTTCCGTTTCTCTTAAAATCTGTTTGGCATGTTACTTACCGTCGAATATTAGTTAAATCAGACCGAGTGTGGCAAGAAAGAAATTTATAAAGATATTTGACCTGAGCTGACAGTTTCAGCGTAGCGTTGGAAAAATCTAGTAAATGGCTGGATCCATGGGTGCGGATTCCTTAATATTTCGAGGATTAAAAGTGTGTTTCTAGAAACTGAACGTTTTATTATCAATAATCTCAATCTCGATGACCTACAGTTTCTGGCAAAGTTGGATTCTGATCCATTAGTAAGAAAATATCTTGATGGAAAAGTAAAAACAATTGATGAAACTCGAGAGTATCTTTCTGAAAACATTGAAAGTTACTGGCGGTTTGGGTTTGGACGATATGCTGTTCGGACTAAAGAGAATTTAAAGCCCA
>DLZA01000388.1:17891-20486 GCA_003447515.1 Paracoccaceae bacterium | reverse complement strand
AAGTTAAAGGCCTGCGTCCTTCGAAGCAGGCCTATATGTCTGATAAGGTTTTATTTCACGAGGTTCAGCAGCGCGTTTACGCTGTCTTTAGCATCACCGTAGAGCATCCGTGTGTTTTCTTTGAAGAAGAGAGGATTTTCGATCCCAGAGTATCCGGTCCCCTGCCCGCGCTTGGACACAATTACCGTTTCCGCTTTCCAGACTTCCAAAACCGGCATCCCAGCAATGGGACTGTTTGGGTCATCTTGAGCGGCAGGATTCACAATATCGTTTGAGCCGATCACAATCACCACGTCTGTGTCTGGAAAATCGTCATTTATCTCATCCATTTCCAGAACAATATCGTAAGGCACTTTTGCCTCCGCTAACAATACGTTCATGTGACCGGGTAAACGACCTGCGACTGGATGAATAGCAAAGCGAATATTACAACCACGAGCGCGCAGCCTTGTGGTCAGTTCTGAAACGGCTTGCTGAGCTTGCGCCACTGCCATGCCGTAGCCTGGTACAATAATAACTGACTTGGCATCATTTAGTTGTGCTGCCACTGTTGATGCGTCAGTTGCAACCTGCTCGCCTTCAACGGCCATCTGTTCACCCACCGGGCCACCAAAACCACCTAAGATCACAGATACAAACGAACGGTTCATGGCTTTACACATTATGTATGACAGAATTGCGCCAGATGAACCCACCAGTGCGCCGACAACAATCAGGAGGTCGTTCCCAAGCGAAAAGCCGATTGCCGCTGCTGCCCAACCGGAATAGGAGTTGAGCATTGAGACAACTACAGGCATGTCTGCGCCGCCAATACCCATTATCAGATGGTACCCAATAAATAGAGCCGCGAGCGTCATAATTAACAATGGCAGGAAGTCGCCAGTGTTAAAGTACCAAACCAAAGCGAAAGCCGATACAGCACCAGCACCTGCATTCAAGAAGTGACCGCCCGGTAGCTTTTCCGCATTCGAGGACACTTTGCCAGACAGCTTTCCATAGGCAATGACTGAGCCTGTGAAGGTGATCGCCCCAATAAAGACGCCAAGGAACAGTTCAACTCGTAGGATTGCGAGCTCGATAGGTGATTTCTTCGCAATCAAGTCCGCAAAAATGCCGGAGTTGTTGTCACCACCTGCGGCCACGTTGCCCATTTCCAAATGTGCAATAAAGCCAACGAAAACCGCTGCTAGACCCACGAGAGAGTGCATAGCCGCAACAAGTTCTGGCATTTCAGTCATCTGCACCCGCGTCGCGACAATGTAGCCGATGACACCACCAGCCACAATCAAAGCAAGCGACAGAAGCCAAAAACCAGAACCAGGCCCAATAATCGTCGCGAAAACGGCCAAAGCCATTCCCGCGATACCATACCAAACAGCGCGTTTTGCACTCTCTTGGCCAGAAAGCCCACCCAAAGATAAAATGAAAAGGATTGCTGAAACGACATAAGCCGCCGTTGTAAAACCGAATTCCAATTTTAAACCCTCCTTAAGATTTCTGGAACATGGCGAGCATACGCCGTGTCACGAGGAAGCCGCCAAAAATGTTGATCCCTGCCATAAAGACCGACATCGCAGCAAGCAGGATCACGAGAAACGATCCTGATCCAATTTGCATCAAAGCGCCCAGAATGATGATCGACGAAATCGCATTTGTGACTGCCATCAAGGGTGTGTGCAGTGAATGGCTAACATTCCAGATAACTTGAAAGCCAACAAAGACCGCTAGAACAAACACAATGAAGTGCTGCATAAAGCTCGCAGGAGCTACAAGGCCAACTCCAAGAAGAAGTGCGGCGCCGATAGCCAAAAGGCCAACCTGGGTTTGTGTTTCTTTTTTAAATGTCGCTACTTCAGCAGCCCGAATTTCTTCAGGTGTGGGTTCCGGAACAACTTCTTTCGGCTTTGCCGCGATCGCCGCGATTTTGGGTGGTGGCGGTGGGAAAGTAATCGAACCTTCGAATGAAGCCGTTGCACCACGGATGACGTCGTCCTCCATATCATGGTTTACCACACCGTCTTTTTCGGGTGTCAAATCCGTCATCATGTGACGAATGTTCGTCGCGTATAGCGTGGATGACTGCGCAGCCATCCGGGATGGAAAGTCTGTGTAGCCAATCACCGTTACGCTATTATCGGAGACAATTTTCTGGTCCATTACGGTTAGTTCGCAATTACCGCCGCGCTCCGCAGCCAAATCGACAATGACGGAGCCTGCTTTTTGCAACTCCACCATGTCTTTGGTCCACAAAATTGGAGCATCACGGCCTGGGATCAGAGCCGTTGTGATCACGATGTCCATTTCAGGTGCTAATTCACGGAACTTTGCAAGCTGTGCTTCACGGAACTCTGGGCTGGATGGGGCAGCATAACCACCTGTTTCCGCGCCGTCGGTCTGATCTTCGTCAAATTCGAGGAATACAAACTCTGCGCCCATGCTCTCAATTTGTTCAGCCACTTCTGGACGTACATCAAAGGCGTAAACCTGCGCACCAAGTGATGTGGCCGCCCCAATTGCAGCCAAACCGGCGACACCTGCACCGACAACGAGGACCTTTGCTGGAGGCACTTTTCCCGCAGCAGTAACCTGGCCTGT
>DLZA01000388.1:6782-17499 GCA_003447515.1 Paracoccaceae bacterium | reverse complement strand
GATGATAGCGCATCCATTTTTTGGGCGCGGGATATACGCGGGACCATATCCATGGCGATCACATTCGCACCTTTTTTATTTGCGGCATCCATCAATTTTTCATTCTGACCTGGATAAAAGAACGAGATCAGTGTTTGTCCTTTTTTGAGGCGGCGAATCTCTGCATCTTCTGGGGGTCGTACTTTTGCGACTACATCCGCAGTCTTGTAGAGTGCAGCACCCGTTTTCACGACCTCCACACCAACAGCTTTGTAATCTGCATCAAAAAAACGAGCAGCGGCCCCTGCTCCTGCTTCAATTACACACTCGTAGCCGAGTTTCTGTAGTTGAACAGCGGAGTCTGGGGTCATTGCAACCCTGGCTTCACCCTCAAAGAGCTCCTTCGGTGTCCCGATGCGCATGACAAATCTCCTTTGTTCAAACGTTGACTGCGAGCACCACCCTAACTGGATGGAATCACTACATGGTTAAACACTTTGAGCGCTAAGTAACAAGTTGCTCTAGCGTGTAAATGCGTCAATCAGACATCGCCGGGCGTAAATACCTTTTTTTAACGAAAATTTGACCGTAAAGCACCCATTTCTTACCGCAACCAAGGATCCACATCGCAGATTTATCTGGTTTTTGGCGACCAAAAGCGTAAGAGAAGGTTAACTACTGGAGGGCGAAAATGGAAGTTGCTTGGATGTATGGTATTATCGGCGGCTTGATGATCGGCTGTGCGGCAGGTGTCTACCTATTGATAAACGGGCGCATTATGGGCGCGTCGGGTATTGCTGGATCGCTTGTGGATGGCACGGCAAAGTCAGCACGAGTCGAACGTATTGCATTCCTGCTAGGCTTGATGGGTGTGCCGGCTTTAGCAAGTCTATTCGTAGCAATTCCAACTACTCATGTGACATCAAACTTACCTTTACTAATCGTGGCAGGCATTATGGTAGGGTTCGGTACACGTCTCGGATCAGGATGTACATCTGGTCATGGGGTTTGCGGTATGTCACGTTTTTCAGTGCGCAGTATTGTTGCAACTTGCGTCTATATCGGCGCAGGCGTGCTAGTAATTGTCGCTGCGCGCCGCATGGGAGTACTGTGATGCGTGTACTAGTTTCACTGTTTTGTGGTGGTCTGTTTGGCGCTGGTCTTGTAATTTCTGGCATGACAAACACTTTGCGCGTGCAGGGTTTTTTGGATCTGTTTGGCATGTGGGATCCAACATTGATGTTCGTGATGGGCGGAGCAATTGTCCCGATGCTATTTGCATGGCAAATAGCGGCCAGACGCAAACTATCCGTTTTAGGCGGCGCATTTCCAGTCCCACACCGCACAATTATCGATAAACGCTTAGTAGTCGGCAGCATTCTATTTGGCATGGGCTGGGGTCTGTCTGGATTTTGCCCTGGACCCGCCTTTGCATCTTTGTCTTTCAGCGGCGCAAGTGGTCTGGTCTTCGTTGTCTCGATGCTAATCGCAATGTTCGCAACAAAGCCCCTATCGGACCGTTTATTTAAACAACAATGAAACGCGCCTGAAAAGACATCCGCCCCAAACATTTTTAGTTGGGCAGAAAAATGATCTCCCCGAGCATTCCTACGGCTGGCTAAAATTTTTTTATCTACAGCTGTGCCATAACCTCATCTGAAATTTCAAAATTGGCGGTAACAGTTTGTACATCGTCATCGTCTTCCAGGGCGTTAATAAGGCGCATCAATTTTTCAGCGCCTTCCAAATTCAACTCAGTCGTTGTGGTTGGCTTCCAGATAAGCTTAGAGGACTCGGATTCTCCGAGTGATACTTCCAACGCACTGGAGACATCATTCAGATGCGTAAACTCGCAAAAAATCTCGTGCCCATCCTGTGTGCTTTCGACGTCTTCGGCACCCGCTTCAATGGCCGCTTCGAAGACGGTGTCAGCATCACCTGCCTCAGCCGGGTAAGCGACAAAACCTTTACGTTCAAACATAAAAGACACAGCTCCAGTTTCCGCCAAGTTGCCACCAGATTTGGTAAAGGTAGAGCGCACGGTTGATGCTGTACGGTTCTTATTATCAGTCATAGCTTCAACAATCACAGCGACACCGGCTGGGCCGTAGCCTTCGTAACGGATTTCTTCATAATCATCACCGTCTTGTGCAGACGCCTTGTTGATTGCCCTTTCTATTACGTCCTTAGGAACTGATTTTCCTTTAGCCTCTTTCACGGCCAAACGCAGACGCGGATTTTTTTCAGGATCAGGGTCACCCATTTTCGCAGCAACCGTAATTTCTTTTGCTAGTTTGGAAAATAGTTTGGAACGGACTGCATCTTGGCGTCCTTTTCTGTGCTGGATATTTGCCCATTTGGAATGGCCTGCCATGAGAGCCTCCGCGTTAAAGGTTTCTTCGCTGCCTCTTTAAATGCAAGGGAACCGCTGAGCAAGTACACCTTATAACTTAGCCTTTTATCAATTACATTTCCCTAACAGTTACGCAAAATACCTTACTTGAGATCGGCCCAAGCCTGTTTATAAAACGAGTTATATTAATTTAATGAAATCCAATGATCCCTTTTGAACTCCTCACCGCTTTAGTTGGCTTTGCGCTTGTCTCATCAATCACACCAGGGCCCAATAACATCATGCTCATGGCTTCCGGCGCAAATTTTGGATTCGTGGGGTCGATTCCGCATATGCTCGGAATTAGCATTGGGTTTACGTTGATGATCGTTTTGGTAGGGCTGGGGTTGATTCAGCTTTTTGATGCATTCCCTATATCGTACACGATTTTGAAGATATTTTCGATTGTTTACCTTTTATGGCTTGCCTGGAAGATCGCAAATGCTGCCCCTCCCAAAGGCAGTGCGCCCCCTGGGGAGAAAATCACCTTCATACAAGCCGCACTGTTTCAATGGTTAAATCCTAAGGCTTGGTCTATGGCACTCACGTCAATCGCAGCATATGCGCCAGGGCAAACAGTGCAGGCAATTTTGGTTGTGGCAACCGTTTTTGGCGCGATAATCCTACCAACTGTGTGTATTTGGACCATAATGGGCAAACAAATTCGGTTTTTTTTGAATAAGCCGCGTTGGTTGCAAGCGTTTAATGCTGGGATGGCGCTTCTACTGATATTGTCTGCCCTTCCGGTGCTGTTGATTGAATAATATCAAAGCTCAGTGTAAATTCGGGGCGTGACGTTCCTTGACGACTTGGATAAATCTTAGCTATGACAGCAAGTCAAATAATCCTTTTTGTAATTTTTGGTGGCGTATTTACCTTACTTTTGTGGGGTCGGTATCGCTATGATCTTGTCGCTTTTGGGGCACTTATGGTGGGTGTTTTAGCAGGTGTGGTTGAGGGCAAAGATGCTTTTTCAGGTTTTGGGCATCCTGCCACGCTGGTAGTTGCACTCGTGCTAATTGTGTCAGCTGGATTGGTCAACTCAGGAGCTGTTGGATTAATAACGCGCATATTTTTGGACAGTTCGAGAGGCCTTGGCGCACATATCGCAATCATTGGCACTGTGGGCGCCATACTGTCAGCATTTATGAATAATGTAGCGGCACTTGCGTTGTTGATGCCTGTGGATTTGCAGACCGCACGAAAAGCTAAGCGGATGGCAGGTTTATCACTGATGCCGCTAAGTTTTGCGACTATTTTGGGTGGGATGGTCACAATGATTGGCACACCACCGAATATTATAATTGCAACAATTCGCGAGGATAACTTGGGCGAGGCGTTTAAAATGTTCGACTTCGCCCCTGTGGGGTTGGTGGCAGCACTGACAGGTTTATTGTTTATGTCCACCGTTGGTTGGCGTTTGATTCCGCGGGCTGAAGGTGCCTCACCCAGTGAAAAACTGATGGAAGCAGCCAGTTACGTAGCCGAATTGACAGTGCCCTCTACAAGTAAGCTGATTGGGCAAAAACCTTCGGATTTGGTGGAGCAAGCAGAGAAAGCGGATGTTGCCATCGTAGGAGTGATCCGCGACGGGCGGCGCTTGTATGGCAATGCACGGAACCGCAACCTGGCATCTGGTGACATGTTGGTTTTAGAGGCTGGGCCTGAGGCAATCGATGAGTTTCGGACCACATTTAAGCTCGATTTCGCAGATAAAAAACGTGAAGATAATCTGAAGGCAGCAGGCGAAGGTATTAGCTTGGCTGAAGTGGTTGTTACTGAAACGAGTCGTATCGTAGGAAAGGACGCTGTAGCAATTGGGCTGAATTGGCGGCAGAACACGATCCTAATGGGGATTTCGCGCAACGGAAAACAGATCAAATCTCAAGTGCGGCGCACAGAAATCTATCCGGGAGATATCCTTCTCTTGTTGACACCATCTGAGACACAAGACCAAGTTATAGATTGGCTTGGCTGTCTGCCATTAGTAGAGCGTGGGCTGACCGTAACACAAAACGAGAAGACTTGGCTCGCAATAGGTATATTTGCGGCCGCGGTTGTAGCTGCGAGCATGGGACTTGTGTATTTACCAGTAGCCTTGGGTGTGGTTGTCGCTTTGTTTACGTTGACCCGGATTGTGCCGCTATCGGACGTATATACACATGTTGAGTGGCCCGTCGTGGTTTTGCTTGGCTCCATGATACCACTAGGGGTCGCGTTGGAAAAATCAGGCGGGACGGAGCTGATCGCTGAGTCCTTGATCGGGCTGACTAGCGGGATGCCTGCTTGGGCTATCCTGACGGCACTGATGGTCGTAACCATGACCCTTTCAGATGTACTGAACAATACTGCCACGACCATTGTAGCAGCCCCGGTAGGCATAAAGATGGCCGAGAGTTTAGACGTAAACGCTGATCCGTTTTTGATGGCCGTTGCCGTAGCAGCTAGCTGTGCATTCCTCACGCCAATTGGGCATAAGAACAACACTTTAATCCTTGGACCTGGGGGTTATAAATTCGGGGATTACTGGAGAACAGGATTACCACTTGAGGTACTAATTGTAGTGGTAAGTATTCCTGCAATCTTGGTGTTTTGGCCATTGTAATCATCACGCACCATCACTGCCTACAACTCGTAAAACAGAGGAATGAGCGCACTTGCTAATATTCCAACTGTAATATTTAGCGGGATTCCAATCTTCATGAAATCTGTAAATGCATAACCACCTGGGGAGAAAACCAAAGTATTTGTCTGATAACCAATCGGCGTTGCAAAGCTGGCGGACGCAGCGATCATCACGGCGATGACAAGCGGGCGAGGATCTATGCCAAGGGATGTGCCCAGAGAAATGGCAATGGGGGTGATAACAACTGCGACAGCATTGTTGCTAACCAACTCAGTCAGAATAGAGGTTAGCAGGTAGATAGCCCAGATGACAAAGAAGTGTGGCAAGTCATGCAATATGACTGCAACAGACTCGGCTATCATAGCGACAGCACCTGAATGTTGCAGAGCCGTTCCTATGCCAAGCATGGAAAAGATAATAGCCAAGAGGCGTCCATCAACGCTCGCAAATGCTTCGTCCACATCAATGCATTTGGTAAGCAAAACGATCGCAACTGCACTGAGGGCAAGTGCGAAGATATGAGCGACACCAAGAGCGGAAAGGATCACAACTCCTGCGAGCAAGAGAACCACGATTGGGGCAAACGCACGGCGGTAAGATCGCGCTTCGAGCATGGCGAGGTCGATCAGTTCCATCTCTTGTGAAAGTCGCTGGATATCGTGCGGTGCACCCTCGAGCAGGATTGTGTCACCCACCTGGATCACGATCTGGCCCACTTCTCGGCCAAGGTTTTGATTTCGACGGTGTACAGCCATGGGGTAGACGCCAAACCGACGCCGCAGGTTCAATGCAGATATACGGCGGCCGATCATGCGGCAGCCCGGCGCTATCAGCGCTTCTACCGTAGTGGTCTCGCGATGGGAAACTTTATCCGCAAGGATGACTTCTCTGTTTTCCTTAAGACCTAAAAGCTCAGTGACGCGAGTGCGCAGGACGACGCGGTCACCCGCCTCAAGCGTAACGTTTGGAAATTGGAAGCGTAAAGTGCTGTCACCTCTAAGCACGTCCATCACACGGCCATCATCCCGCTTGAACGCATCTACTTGAAACGGGCTATCGCCAATCAGGGAGCTGCCTTCTGGAATGACCACTTCAGTGACAAATTTCATCGAAGATTTATCACGCAGCATTTCGGTCATAGTTTCGCGGTCAGGTAGCAAACGTGGTGCAAAAATGATCAGATAAATAGCGCCATAAATAGTGAGGATGGCAGCTATGGGAGTGACTTCAAAAAGAGTGAACGCCGCAAGGCCATTAGCGCGGGCAACGCCGTCTACTAGCAAATTTGTAGACGTGCCAATGAGAGTGAGCATGCCTCCAAAAATCGCCATGTAACTGAGTGGTATCAGGAGCTTGGAGGCTTTGGTGCCCAACATTCGAGCCAGTTGCAAGGCTATTGGGATCAAAACAACCACAACTGGAGTGTTATTCATAAAGGCGCTGGAAAAAACGATAAAAACAGCGAGACAAGCCATTACGGTTTTAGGCCGCTTTTCGCCTGTGTTTGTGACCCATGTGGAAAGAAAATGGAGCGCACCTGTGCGCACTAATGAGCCCGACAAAATGAACATGGCGGCGATGGTCCATGGCGCGGGGTTAGAAAACACGCTAATTGCAATGTTATAGGGCAGTATTCCAGTGAAGAGTAGGAAGGCAGCACCACTGATTGCCACTACTTCAGTGGGGTAGCTTTCGCGAATGAAGAGCACGAACATTACCGCAACGATTCCTATAGACAACCAGGCGTGGTAAGGCTGTGGGATTATCGGTTCAAGCATGTGCATCCCCTCTTTGCGTGGGGTTAGTTTGGCTTACGATGGCCTGGGCCTCAACCCTGTTCAACGCTTTGCGCTTTGGGTTGCACGAGGAAAAGGCCGATCATCACGAGTGCTAGTGCCAGCCAAATATAACCCGAGTAGCTCTCTTTTAACAGAAATATCGAAAAAGCAACCCCTGCGACGGTGACAATATAAGAAACTTGGGCAGCAAAGACAGGTCCCGTGCGCCCTACGAGCCAGAGCAAGCAGGCATAGGCGAAGCCGTGCCCCAAAGAGGCGACGATAAGCGCATATTCGGGCACACCAAAGTTGGCAAAAGGGTTGTAATACTGGTCTGTCACTAAAGCTGTGGGAATGATGATGAGCAAACCTAGCAACGAAGAGTAGAACACAACTTGGATTGTATCCAATCCATCAAGGCCAAATTTTGCAACGTAGTTGCCTTCTAACCCGTAACAAATCGTGGCAACAACCGCAAACAATACGAAAGGAGCTGCAGAAGGGTTAGGCAAACTTGTGCCAGGGGCAATAAGAACGAACATGGCCACAGCACCAAAGATTATGCCGCCGAGGCGCTTCCATTCAAAAACCTCTAGTCGCCAAATTAGGGCAATTGGGAGCGAGAACATAGGGATCAGCGACATGATAATCGCCATAACGCCCGACGGCAGTTCTCCAGCAGCGATATAGGACAAAGAGTTAGGGACCATTGTGCCAAAGAAGGCTACAAAAAGGAGCAAACGGAGGTGACGCAGTCTTGGACCATTCGTTCGCGGGCGCAAAGCAAGCGGGATGCCCATAAGTATTGCTACCAAGACCATTTGCCAAATCAGAATGCCAAAATGTTCGTGCCCAGTGCTGACGGCTAACTTGGTCATGGGCATAGAAAGCCCCCAAGCTAAACCCATACCAAGCAAACATATGGTAGGGAGAAATCGGTTCACAAAGGGCCACTTTGCGCCAAGGACCCACCATTGCGCACGGGGATTATTTTGGTTGCCACTCCCGTACGATCATCGGTTTCAAGGTAAACTCCAGACAAGGTTGCTTCACCATTAGCAGGTGTAAAACGTTCCTTTATCATGCCTGTCACAAACCGGCGCATAGGTTCACCCTTTTCCATACCAATAACAGAGTGATAATCTCCACACATCCCTGCATCAGACTGGAATGCTGTCCCAGAGGGGAGGATCATCGTATCAGACGTCGGTACATGAGTATGCGTGCCAATTACAAGAGAAGCACGCCCATCAAGCCAATGCCCAATACCCATCTTTTCAGATGTGGCCTCGGCATGGAAATCCACAATAACGGCGTCGGCCATACCACCCCGGGGGGCTGTTTTAAGTGCAACATCGAGCGCCGAAAATGGATCAGCAAACGGTTTCTTCATAAAAACTTGACCTAGTGCCTGCGCCACAAAGACTTTGCGCCCATTTTGGGCTGTGAACATGCGCGCACCTTTACCAGGTGCTTGGTTTGCATAATTGATCGGGCGAATAATACGGGGTTCCTGCTCTATGAAAGTCAGCATCTCTTTTTGATCAAACGCATGATCGCCAAGAGTAAGGCAATCCGCCCCTGCATCGAGCAACAGTTTCGCATGCGCGCGGTTAAGACCCATCCCGCTGGTAGCATTTTCACCGTTCACCACAACAAAATCAAGCCGCCATTCAGAACGCAGCTTCGGTAATCTTTCAATGATGGCACGGCGCCCCGCGCGGCCCATCACATCGCCTAGGAAAAGTATTCTCATGAAACTGCGATACGCGCCCGCGCACTGACGATCAAGCCATGAATGGGCGATGAGCATATCATTACTCTTACAAACGCAGAGCTGAAACTTTAAAAGCGCAAGACTTTCGTTTCGGTGACTAATGCATCCAGTTTGTGATCTGTTGGTTCAGTCGGAATGGTTCTCAACTCTTGCGCTGAATAGGCAAACCCCACAGCAGCTACAGATTTGATGGCGGTTAATTCTTCAAAACTACGGTCATAATACCCGCCACCGTAGCCCAAACGATACCCATTGCAATCGAAGGATACCAACGGCGTAATAACCACGTCTGGCTGCAAAAACTCACCTATTTCTGGTACGGCGGCACCGAACAGGCCGTCGATCATTTTTGCCTTTGGAGTCCATTCCTGAAATTTTAACGGTAAGCCCTCATCTTGAATCACGGGCACACAAATGCGTTTATTTTGACCATACAGGATGGTCATCGTCGCAAGCGGGGATACTTCCGTACGGATCGGCATATAAGCAGCGATGATCTTAGCATTTGGATAGAGTGCCAGTTGTCCAATCAAATTTCGGTTTGCTGCTTCATCTAGTTCCTTGTCATGTGCTTTCCTGCGTGCGGCTAGTGCCAATTTACGAGCTTCAGATTTTCGCTGTTCTATACGCATTTTGAACCATTTATATTTTTATTCTGTTTATCGTCAGGAGCGTGTGGTGAAAGGTCCAAAAGCGGAGAAATTCAAAGGAAAAGCGGCGGGACCACTGAACCGCAGGGCGGCACAACCGTTGAAGTATGTGTATTCCGAAGAGCCTGACTTAACAGGTGGGCACCGGATACGATAGGCCAGGGCCAGTCGCAGAGCCAGCTCCCTCAAGGAACTTATTGGCCAATGGAATAGAACTTCATCACGAGAAGGGCAGAACCCGCCTACCCGATATTTAGGGCCTCAGTCGCGAAAGAACAAGGTGTACCCACCCTTGACGAAATGTTCTCACTTTGTTCATACTTGTTGGATGGATACTTTGCCCCCTCTACAACCCGGCCGATTAATTGCCCGTGGCACGGCGCGCCATTTGCGCCGACACAATTATATTTGCTTGGAAGAGTTTGTGCCAACTTCAGGCCTGCGCGTTGACCTGATAGCACTAGGACCAAAGTCAGAAATTTGGGTGGTTGAATGCAAGTCATCCCGCGCCGACTTTATGTCAGATAATAAATGGCAAGGCTATTTGGAGTGGTGCGACCGCTTCTTCTGGTCCGTACCACCTGATTTTCAAATTGATCTACTCCCCGAGAATACTGGTCTGATCGTCGCAGATGCCTACGATGCCGAAATTCTTCGGCCTGCACCCGAACAAAAACTATCAGCAGCACGGCGCAAAAAGATATTACTGAAATTCGCCCGCAATAGCGCTGATCGATTGCGTGGGTACGTAGACCCAAAACCGAGCCGCGTATTCGGAGCTTAATGGCTAGAACCAAACCACAATCGCATAGTCACTTCGTTTGCATTAATCTCTTGACTAGTTTTCCCCAAAATTCGCCTTGCAATCCGCCTTTTAGCAGGCTTGATTCCAGGCCATGTGTGCCCACCATTTTTGATTTCATAATACTCCAAAGGCGCAATACATCCCTGAAAACTTTTGTGCAAAACTAGTGTTCCGTCCGTTTGATCAACGTCTAATTCACGGTTGAGCGTTTCCGTTGAACACCCATTTCGCTTACTCCATCTTTCGATAGTTTGCTTTGCTGAATATCGTCCAGACTGCGGTTGCCCAAAAAGATTTGTTCGACCCTCAGCATTTCCGTTGTGCGGTGCTAATCTATCATTCGTACCAAGAAAAAAAACTATTGGAACAGGACTAAAACTAGGACAGCTGGTTTTTAAAAACTCTTTTGTGGCGATAATTGAGATGCCTTTAACCACATTGGATTGCTCGCAGGCCATCCGCATTGTCATCCCACCACCATTCGAAAAACCCATGAAATATACTGCGACTTCTGGGATCAACCCTTTGTTATGCAAATGTACTAAAAGGCGCGTTAAATAACCAACATCATCGGCAGTTGTTGAGATAAACTTTGTGGGGACGCGACCGTCATTCCAACCACCAAGTCCTGTTGGGTAAACCACCGCAACCTGATAAAGTTTAGCCCAAGCATCAAATTCAGACGATTTTCGCACACTCTCACCAGACCC
>DLZA01000388.1:0-6394 GCA_003447515.1 Paracoccaceae bacterium | reverse complement strand
AAGGGGCGGCCTTCGAATGCTTTTTGTTCAGTCTTAGCTTTTGTTTCCTGCGTAAAAACTATGATACTCACGGCCAAACAAAAAAGAAGTGAATAGCACCGAAAATACATTTAATACCACATTCTAAACATCCCGAGATATTGTAACACAAGCGGGTAATAAGAAAAAACCTAATCATTGCAGTCGGCGGTCAAGCGTTTTCACCCGCAATCTTGCCTGAGAAGATGCAACCACCCAAAAACGTTCCTTCTAATGCGTTGTACCCGTGATAGCCTCCGCCACCAAAGCCACACACTTCGCCCGCAGCATAGATGCCGTCGATTACGTTGCCGTTATCATCGAGCAATTGGGACTTGATATTAGTGTGCAATCCGCCGAGCGATTTACGAGTAAGAATGTTCAAACGCACGGCAATAAGAGGGCCAGCATTAGGGTCTAAAATCTTATGCGGTTTGGCAGTTCGGATCAACCTATCACCAAGATAGTTTCGCGCACCGCGTATGGCTGTAATCTGCGCGTCCTTCGTAAAGGTATTGGTAATTTCACGGTCGCGGGCTTCGATCTGGCTACAAATTTTTTCAAAGTTAAGCATAGCATTTGGTGTAATAGCATTCATACCTGCAACAAGTTCTTCAAGCGTATTTTTTACCACAAAATCTTTACCGTGTTCTTTAAACGCCTCCACTGGACCGGTCGCCCCTTTACCGAGGCGTGATTTCAAAACTTCAATCCATTTTCCTGATGTAAAATCAGGATTTTGCTCCGAACCAGAAAGGGCAAATTCCTTTTCAATGATTTTTTGCGTAAGTATGAACCAACTATGTTCGTGGCCTGTCGATAGGATGCGTTTGAGCGTCCCAAGTGTATCAAAACCCGGTAAATAAGGAGCTTCCATTCGTTCACCATTTGCATCAAACCATAGCGATGATGGGCCAGGTAGAATGCGAATGCCATGGTTTGGCCAAATTGGATCCCAGTTTGCCACCCCTTCACAATAGTGCCACATGCGATCTTCATTGATGGCGCCTCCACCCGCAGCTTTAATTACGTGTTGCATTTGACCATCTACGTAATCAGGAACCCCGGCGACCATGCGTTGTGGTGCGGGACCGAGGCGGTCCGTGGGCCAGAGCTTTCGGACGGCGTTATGATCGCCACCTATGCCCCCTGTGGTAATGATAATGCTATCAGCGGAGACTGTGAATTCGCCGATGACCGCTCTCGAAGTAGATTGGCCGCGCTCAGCAGTTGTGGGTTCCAAAATCTCACCATTAATCACTTTTCTTTTAAAATCGATGCCTGTGGCACGGTGACGAAATTTAAACTCTAGGTGGCCATTAGCGTGAGCTTCGCGTACCTGGCGCTCAAATGGGGCCACAACGCCCGGGCCGGTGCCCCATGTTAGATGGAAGCGTGGGACTGAATTGCCGTGCCCATCTGCATTGCCACCACCACGTTCTGCCCAGCCTACTACGGGAAACCAACGCATACCGATACTGTAAAGCCAAGGGCGCATTTCGCCTGAGGCAAAGTCAAGATAAGCGTTGGCGAAGGCTCTGGGATTGGCATCTTCCGCGCGATCAAATTGAGCAGACCCATACCAATCCTGTGTCGCCAGTTCTTTGCTGTCGTGAATTTTCAGGCGGCGTTGCTCGGGCGTATCGATCATGCAAAGACCACCAAGCGACCAAAACGCCTGACCGCCCAAGGATTTCTCCCCTTCTTGATCGAGGATCATGACGCTACGCCGGCGGTCTACCGCTTTTTGCGCTGCCACAAGACCCGCAAGGCCACCACCTACAACTAGTACGTCGACTTGATAGGAGTGGTTCAATGTCACCTCCAACCTTCATTAACAGGGCTATCTAAATGCTGGCAGGAAAACCAGCTGATGTTGCCCACTGACGCATAATGAAAAAAGGCACCATTGGTGCAAAGTCTCATAAATATATTATGGTGACCTTTTAAATCGTACGCTCAACCATCATTTTCTTTATCTCAGCGATTGCTTTGGCTGGGTTTAATCCCTTCGGACACGTTTGCGCACAGTTCATGATAGTATGACAACGATACAGTTTGAAGGGGTCGTGCAGATCGTCGAGACGTTCGCCAGTGGCTTCATCACGCGAGTCAATAATCCATCGATAAGCGTGTAGCAAAGCTGCTGGCCCAAGGTATTTATCGCCGTTCCACCAGTAAGATGGACAAGATGCAGAACACGACGCGCACATCACACACTCATACAGACCGTCAAGTTTTTTGCGATCTTCAATCGACTGACGCCACTCTTTCTGCGGGCGGTTGGTCTTAGTCTCTAACCATGGCATAATTGATGCGTGCTGAGCGTAGAAATGCGTCAGATCTGGCACTAAATCTTTCACAACAGGCATGTGCGGCAGAGGGTAAATCTTCACATCACCCTTCACTTCATCCATGCCATAAATACAAGCAAGCGTGTTAATACCATCAATGTTCATTGCACAGGACCCGCAAATGCCTTCGCGACACGAGCGGCGGAAGGTTAGAGTAGGATCGATATCGCTTTTGATCTTGATCAGCGCATCTAACACCATTGGGCCACAACTATCCATATCCAAGTGGTATGTATCCACTCGCGGGTTTTCGCTTTTGTCTGGATTGAATCGATAAATCTTGAAGACGCGCACATTGGTGGCTCCTTCAGGTTTTGGCCACGTTTTGCCAACAGTCATGCGTGAATTTTTGGGAAGTGCGAGTTCTACCATATCTTTGTCCCTTTTAGGCCAGGAGTTTTAGGAATGGAATGTGATCATTCATATCGGTTTCAGGGCCTCTAATACACTCGCGCTTTTGGTGCGATTTTTTTCAGCTCAATTCCACCATCTTTTTCTGCAGTAAGTGGGTCAACGTGCACATTACGATAGCTCAGCTTCACTTTGTTCCCATCAACCCGGGCTAAAGTGTGTTTGCGCCACTTCTTGTCATTACGATCTGGATAATCCTCATGTGCGTGGGCACCACGGCTTTCTTTGCGAGCTTCTGCACCCGCTATGGTAGCTAGTGCATTCGGCATAAGGTTCTGTAGTTCCAACGTTTCCATCAGGTCAGTGTTCCAAACCATGGAGCGATCAGTAACAGAGATATCGTCCAATTTAACCGCGACCTCGCTCATTTTCTTGAGACCTTCAGCTAGTGTCTTGTCAGTACGGAAAACTGCTGCGTCTGCCTGCATGGTTTTTTGCATTTCCAAGCGCAAACCAGCGGTGCTTGTACCACCAGATGCATTGCGCGTGGCGTCAAAACGATCCATCGCAGCATCCGCGCTTGCCATATTTAGATCGGGGTTTGGTGCCTTAGCATCTATAATGTTACCTGCTCTAATCGCAGCCGCCCGGCCGAAGACGACAAGATCAATAAGTGAGTTAGAACCAAGACGGTTAGCCCCATGCACAGAGGCACAACCCGCTTCACCAACAGCCATCAGGCCTGGAAAAATCTTATCGTGGTCTTTACTGGAGGGGTCCAACACTTCGCCCCAATAATTCGTCGGTATACCACCCATGTTGTAGTGCACTGTTGGCAGCACGGGAATGGGCTCTTTCGTAACGTCTACACCCGCAAAGATACGCGCACTTTCAGAAATTCCTGGCAGCCGCTCAGCCAAGGCCTCTGGGGGCAAATGATTGAGGTGTAAATGAATATGATCCCCCTCAGCGCCAATCCCACGCCCCTCACGAATTTCCATGGTCATACAACGCGATACGACATCGCGAGAAGCCAAGTCTTTGTAAGTTGGCGCGTAGCGTTCCATGAAACGCTCACCTTCAGAGTTGGTGAGGTAACCGCCCTCCCCACGAGCACCCTCGGTGATTAAACAGCCTGAGCCGTATATGCCGGTGGGATGGAATTGCACAAATTCCATATCCTGCAGTGGTAACCCTTGGCGAGCTACCATCCCACCGCCATCACCAGTGCAAGTATGAGCAGAAGTGGCGCTGAAATAAGCTCGTCCGTAACCACCTGTAGCCAATACAACCATTTTAGCGTTAAAGCGATGGATAGTTCCATCATCGAGCTTCCAGCAGATCACTCCTTGGCAGGAGCCATCTTCAGCCATAATCAGATCCAACGCAAAGTATTCAATAAAGAATTCAGCATTGTTCTTCAGGGACTGGCCATAGAGCGTGTGCAAGATCGCGTGACCAGTGCGGTCTGCTGCAGCGCAAGTACGTTGTACAGGCGGGCCCTCACCGAATTCAGTTGTATGACCGCCGAAAGGGCGCTGGTAAATTTTACCCTCCTCTGTGCGCGAAAACGGCACACCGTAGTGATCTAGCTCGTAGACCGCTTTTGGGGCTTCTCTTGCGAGATATTCCATTGCGTCTGTATCGCCAAGCCAATCTGAACCTTTCACAGTATCATATAGGTGCCACTGCCAGTTATCTGGCCCCATATTTGATAAAGAAGCTGCAATCCCGCCTTGAGCAGCGACGGTATGGGAACGTGTTGGAAACACTTTGGAGATACATGCCGTTTTCAGGCCTTGTTCGGCCATGCCGAGCGTTGCGCGAAGGCCAGCACCGCCAGCGCCAACAACAACAACATCATAGGTGTGATCTATATATTCGTAAGCGGACATAAATTCAGTCTCCGATCAGCCAGCAAAGGCGATTTTGGCTACGGCAAACGCACCGGCGGCGCCGAAAAAATAACATAGCAATCGTGTTGTCACCAAAGCAATTGGCAGTATTGCTTTTCCATGAACGTAGTCCACGATGATTTCTTTCAAGCCATCAGCCAAATGTTTAAACGCGACAAGCAAGAAAAGAATTACAACAATGGCTTTGAACGGATTTTGGAAGGATGCAACGACAGTTGAGTGATCTTCACCAATCAAAGGGGCCACGAAACAGAGGAAAAGAATGGTTAGCGGGATCAACGCAACAGATCCAACGCGGGATGACCACCATTCGTGAACCCCTTCTTTGGCAGAGCCAAGGCCCAAAACGCGGCCAAGATCAGTTTTATAAGACATTTTTCGGCCCCTTCTAAATAATTAGCATGAGGCTAATAGATGTTAAGACCAGGCTGCCGATCAGCACTATCCAGCCCGTCATGTTGACCGTTTTGATTTCATAACCCAGACCGAAATCCATAAAAAGGTGACGCACACCACCCAAGAAATGAAACCACAAGGCCCACAGGGACCCTATAAGAACTAAAAGGCCAGGCCAAGAGGTTAAAAATCCATCAACAATGGTAAAATAATCCTCACCCGAAGCAGCAGCCATGAGCCACCAGACGATCAGTATGGCCGCCAGCACCATGCCCGCACCTGTAAGCCGGTTCATAATCGACACCAACATCGTTATCGCCATGCGATAAATCGTTAGGTGGGGCGAAATCGGGCGATTGCCGCGGTTCACATCTGCCATAGCGTTCCTCCTAGGTGGCTAGCCTACTACTTTAACAATAAAGTAAACTGGAGTCCCAATTAAATGCGCAACAAATTCCGTTTACCAGCGCGCAATTTGTCACAAGTCTAGCCACTTTTTACATTTGTGATCACTTGATTTTATGTGTGATCACAAAAAACTTAATCAATTTCCAAAGTTTCGAAACGTCCTGGAAGAGAAACCTCAAGCAGCTCTAAATCATGAGAACAATCAGCATAGCTGGTGGTGAAGTGTGGCGGTACAACAAAAGCGTCACCGGGAGAAAGCACGCAAGGGTCTTGGCCTTCGCCCGTGAGGGTCATTCTGCCCTCTAGGATGAAAGTAAACAAAATGTCGCTGCTATGTCGAGTTGGCTTTGGCCGACCGCCTTTAAATCGTGCAACTTGCACGTTGGCTACTCCTTGAGTGCCATTAAAAATTCCTGTGTCACGGTGCTCAAAGCCAGCGATTCTCCAAGGCTGCCAACTAGCATCCTTTAACTGGTGACGAACAAACATTTGGCCTGAAAACTTTCGATTTGGGTTTAAAATATCATTTGGCAATTCCATGTCATGATCAATGGTTGTTTCATGATCAGCAGGAACGCCAATTTCAACGACTTCGACATTGTCCGAAGCTTCCAATACGCGGTGTCGGATTTCGGGCGGTTGTATGACGCAATCGCCTGCGTTTAGAATAAATTCAGGGCCCTGGTCTTCGTAAACCAAGCGCACCCATCCTCGATAACAATAGATCAACTGAAAACCAATGGTGTGATAATGCACCATATCCGGGACGGGGCCACCGTCGGGAATACGAATGTGGCTTGCAATAATAGATCCACCAAGCCGATCTGGCACCAAATCTCGGTAGAGCATACCTGCCCGCCCAATCACCCATGGCGCCTCATCCACAAGGCGACGTACAGCAAATACATGTTGTGTTTCTGGCTTAAAAAGAGGCGGATTATGTTGGAAAGC
>DLZA01000105.1:1391-4568 GCA_003447515.1 Paracoccaceae bacterium | reverse complement strand
CGCTGATGGTTAAAAGCTTTGTAGTTGACGTCACTTTTATACTTTACCAATATTGCGACATGGCGAAATGGATGTGTTTGATATGGCTGGTAACAATGGAACTAGTGTGTCGCTCATCGCAAAGAATTCCAGCAACATGTGACTGCCTAGGGGCCGTGTAGTGAGGTTAGGCGGTTAAAAGAGTAATCTTGAGACTACCCTTTCTAAGATCAGAATTTTTAATCTGTGTTCCCAAACTTACTTATTCAGACGCCTTCCTAGCTCTAATTAAAGCAGCGTTCAAATTTTCTGGCTTGCCATAAAAATCATATTTTCTAGCTAGCATTGTAAGATAGCTTTCTTGCTCTGGTGAGCGCACAGACATTGCCATCAATCGTTCGATAGCATCGGCATCGTTAGCATAAACTTGTCCACCTAGTTGAATGGACCTATCGGGAGCCGTGCTTGTCGTATAAGTTATGGGCTGGGGACTTGGACGTTTGATAGTTTTAGGTGGCTGTGGCGAAGAAGGTACGCAGGCTGATACAGCCAAAACGCTGCAAATAATGAGTGGTGAGCTGATTCTAAGCATAATTCTATCCAGTCAATTAAGTATCATTGTGATAGCTATTACAGTTATATCAGTCTGTCATTCAATTGCAAAAATACTTTATCCATAAAGGATTTTATCAAGTTATACATATGCGGCGCAAATTCTGATAAAATAGTACTTATAATTTCTAGGGTGAAAATTTGCGCTTATGTATTGGAAACTCACTCAAATTAGCGCAAATCTAATTTATCTAGCCAACATCAACGTTGTGTGGGATGGAATAGACCAGCAGGGGATTCAGTGAACAACTCAAAGCCTTCTGCCGTAACACCTAAGGAGTGTTCGAACTGCGCAGACAGGGATTTATCGCGTGTAATTGCAGTCCAATCATCAGATAGTACTTTTGTTTCTGGTTGCCCAAGGTTGACCATTGGTTCGATGGTGAAGAACATGCCTTCTTCCAAAATAGGACCAGTACCCCAGCGGCCATAGTGCAAGACATTTGGGGGAGAATGGAAAACGCGGCCTAAACCGTGTCCACAAAAATCACGGACAACAGAACATTTCTGTGCCTCCACATAATTTTGAATGGCTGCACCAATGTCGCCGAAAGTGTTGCCTGGTTTGACCTGATCGATGCCAATCATAAGGGCGTCATGAGTGACTTGAATCAAGCGTTTGGCGTAGGGCTTCGCATCCCCCGCAATATACATGCGGGAATTATCGCCAAACCACCCATTTAAAATGCAAGTGACATCAATGTTAAGAATATCACCGTCGAACAGTGTATCGTCAGTGCGTTTGTTTTTATCATTTTTCCAACTGGGGATTTTGCTACCTGGAATACCATGGCAGACTACGTGATTAACGGAAATACAAGAAGATTTTGGATATCCTTTGTAGCCTAAGGTCGCAGGTACGGAATGATTTGCAATCATGAAGTCATGGCAAAGCTGGTCTAGATCATTGAGCCTTGCTCCCGGCACAACGTGAGGGGCAATCATGTCAAGGATCTCAGCAGCCAAACGCCCAGCAAGACGCATGCCTTCGAATTCTTCTTTCGAATGCAATGTGATACCATCTTTGTTAAGCCTTGGGGTCACATGGATCTCCAATTTGATAATCTTGCAGTTCCTAATGGAGATAAGGCATTTTTGCCAGTGGGACGATGAATTTTTTATTAAATAGGGAGTGTGGTGCTGATGCGGATATCTGTTGGTGTTATGGCGCATGCGTAGGCAAGATTTTCTACACCAGTGCTCTTAGCAATTTTGTAGGCCTCAGAATATGCAGGATCAATTGTATCCGCGACACGAAATTTATCACAATCAGTGCGCTGTACCAGATAAAGCATGATGGCGCGGTGGCCTCGACGAACCATTTCAGTGAGTTCGTAAAGGTGTTTAGTTCCACGTTCGGTGACTGTGTCAGGAAACTCAGCCCAACCATCTTCAGTTGTCAAAGTAACGTTTTTAACCTCTACATAGCAATCGGGGAGAGTTTTATCAGTCAAAAGGAAATCAATACGAGAATTTATGCCATATTTCACTTCAGGGCGAATGTTAGAATAGGGTGCCAGGGTTGGAATGCGTTTAGCAAACAGCGACTCTTTTACTAATCGATTAGTAAGAGCAGTATCGATACCTGCGAAATGACCGTTTTCAAATTCAACAAATTTCCATGAATAATTCAGCTTGCGTTTGGGATTGTCGTTAGGCTCCAGCCAGACGCGTAAGCCTTCGCGTGTCAGACCAGTCATAGCACCCGTGTTGGCACAATGAGCGGTGACTACTTCTCCATTTTCTAGGCGGCAATCAACGAAAAAGCGTTTGTAACGTTTAATCAAAACGGCAGGGATAAGAGGGGTGGAAAATTGCATAGGACAACCGTATGTGTAAGGCAAAAAAAGGACAAGTGATATGAATCCTACGGCTGCTATGTTGGTAATCGGTGATGAGATTTTATCTGGGCGTACGCGCGATGCTAATATGTTTCATCTCGCAGGTCGATTGACTAAAATGGGAATTATTCTGAAAGAAGTACGAGTGGTGTCGGATGAAGCGAGTGAGATTGTCCATGCTGTAAATGAGTTGCGAAGAAAATTTGAGCATGTGTTTACTAGTGGCGGCATTGGTCCGACCCATGATGATATTACCGCTGATAATGTGGCGGCAGCGTTCGGAGTTTCGATAGGACCGCGTCAAGATGCGATTGATATTTTAGCTACGAACTATGAAAATGGACACACTGAGTTGAATGCAGCGCGAATGAGAATGACACGGATCCCTGATGGTGCAGAATTAATTGATAACCCGATTTCTAAAGCACCCGGTTTTACAATTGGTAATGTTCATGTAATGGCAGGTGTTCCAAAAATTTTTGAAGTGATGTTGGATAACCTGCTAACCAAAATAACAGGCGGTGATCCTATAGTATCAGAAAGCGTAAGGCTTAACGTTCCTGAAGGGGATGTTGCAGAACCACTTAAATTAATTGCACATTCCTTTCCCATGCTTTCGATTGGATCATATCCTTTTTCAAATACCGAAGGTTATGGAACAAATATCGTCATGCGGGGCACACAAGCGACTCTGGTAGCGAGAGCTGCAAGTAAAGTACGTGAAGTTTTTAATGTTACGTAGCAC
>DLZA01000105.1:0-1001 GCA_003447515.1 Paracoccaceae bacterium | reverse complement strand
TCATCCGTGAAGGGCATGGTGGTGGGAAGCGAGTTTCGGCGGCTTCTGGTTCTGGGGATATCACAGCCGCCGAAAACGCGATGAAGGCGCTGGGGCAGGATAAACTGTTCATGGTTCAAGAACAGCAGGCTGAATTAGATGCGGAGTTAGAACACCGTGGATATGTTTTAAATGACCCCGTTAATTTACTAATTGGAAATTCACATACTTTGGCAGCTGGGTTTCATCCAAAACTAGACGCTATTTTTGCTGAGTTTCCAATGCCGATCTTAGCCGAGATTTGGGCAAATGGTGATATTGGTCCTGCGCGGTTGAACGTGATGCAGCGAGCGACTTGTGACAGTACATTTATTATGGGGCGCATTGATGCGCGAGCATCTGCGGCAGCGTTTGTTGGAGCGTCAAATGGAATTTGCATGGCACATGCGGTTGAAGTTCTGATCCATCAAAGGCGGCGCGGTATTGCAGAACGTATGATGCGAGCAGCAGCATGGTGGGGTTTAAGGCACGGAGCAGAAACTTTCTGTGTTTTGGCAAAGCAGACAAATAAAAGCGCACAACAATTATATCAAAAATTAGGCATGGAAACTGTTGGTCAGTACCACTACCGTCTTAAAATATGAGGAAATGATCATGACTGAAAAAGTAACATCACTGGATCTGCCAATCGCAAACCTACCTCCTGAGACACAACGTTATTTTGATATCTGTGTCGAGAAGCTGGGCTTTGTACCAAATGTATTGCAATCCTATGCCCATAACGTCGACAAATTAAATGCATTCACAGGCATGTACAACGACTTAATGTTAGGCAAGAGCGAGTTGTCAAAACTAGAACGCGAAATGATTGCTGTTGTTGTATCTTCACATAACAAGTGTTTTTATTGTTTGGTGTCCCATGGCGCAGCAGTTCGGCAGTTAAGCGGGAAACCAGAATTAGGTGAAGCATTAGTGATGAACTACCGTGTGGCAGACCTTTCTGATCGTGAACGTGCAATTTT
>DLZA01000314.1:6487-6745 GCA_003447515.1 Paracoccaceae bacterium | reverse complement strand
TAGCGAGCCGACTGCAGCGGACGGAGCAATACCGCAAGCCTCGATGTAGTTGGAATACCCCAGGCCTCGAAGTTTGCCACGACGCGCTGCTTCAGCTTTACGATCAGCAAACCCGGCGACGTCGGCTGCAGCTTTGGCTTGGTTAAGGTTGCCTTCAAAATCACCGCTATCGTAGGCCATAATCACTGGTGTTTGATGCGGGAATTCTCTAACAAAATTCTGGCGTCGCAATTCGCTTGGATCAACATCTAACTCACG
>DLZA01000314.1:1451-6162 GCA_003447515.1 Paracoccaceae bacterium | reverse complement strand
GCCGCAGTCTCCATCATGCGTTCGACAAGGTAGGCCGCTTCCGGCCTCCCTGCTCCACGATAGGCGTCCACTGGTACGGTATTTGAGTAATATGTCTGCACATCACAATAAACGTTGGCGATATTGTACTGACCCGACAATAACGTAGCGTAGAGATACGTTGGAACGGAAGACGAGAAAAGTGACATATATCCGCCAAGATTTGCTTTAGTGTTGACCTTGAAACCTACGATATTATTGTCCGCATCAAAGCCCATCGTCGCTGTTGTTACATGATCGCGACCGTGTGCGTCCGTAAGGAACGCCTCTGATCGCGTTGATGTCCATTTCACCGAACGCTCAGTTTTCATAGATGCCCAAAGACATGTTATTTCTTCAGGATAAATGTAGATCTTAGCCCCAAAGCCACCGCCAACATCAGGCGCGACCACGCGGAGCTTGTGTTCGGGAGCTACGTTATAAAACGCAGACAGTACAAGGCGTGCTACATGTGGGTTTTGCGAGGTGGTGTAGAGGGTGTAATGATCCTCCGCCTCGTTATAGGTCGCAACCGCGGAACGTGGTTCCATAGGGTTTGGTGAAAGACGGTTGTTTGTGACGTCCATCGTTGTGGTATGCGCCGCGCTTGCAAGGGCTGCATCGGTTTCATCCTTTAGACCGATTTCCCAATCATAGATGAGGTTTCCAGGCGCATTTTCGTGAATTTGTGGTGCACCGTCGGCCATCGAAGCGAGGACATTTGATACGGCGGGCAGTACATTATAATCCACATCAACCGCTTCAGCAGCAGCTTGTGCCTGTGCTTTAGTATCTGCAATCACGACTGCTACCGCATCGCCAACGTAACGTACTTTGGTGGTGGCCAAAGCAGACCAAGCGCCCATGTTCATGGGTGTGCCATCTTTTGACGTGATACCCCAGCCACAAATAATGTTGCCTATCTCATCAGCAGTAAGTTGATTGCCATCAAGAACATCAATTACGCCCTCCATGGCGAGAGCTGCAGATTTATCAATGCCTTTTACCTCGGCGTGCGCATGCGGAGAGCGCACGAATATCGCATAGGCTTGGTTTGGTTCAACTATATCGTCCGTGTAACGGCCCTTGCCAGTAACAAAACGTTTGTCCTCTTTGCGTAGTACGCGGGCGCCAATTCCTTCACTCATGATTTGTCTCCTTTAAGCATTCATTCTCGATGCGCCATCAGCGATCGATTTGACTATATTGTGGTAGCCTGTGCAGCGGCAAATGTTGCCCTCTAGCTCTTCGCGGATTGCTTGTTCATCAAGCGTTTTACCTGATGACCTGTAGCGTTTGACCATGTCTGTCGCAGTCATGATCATGCCCGGTGTACAAAACCCACATTGCAGGCCATGGTTTTCTTTGAACGCGGCTTGCATGGGGTGGAGCTCATCTTTGCTGGCAGCAACGCCCTCGATCGTTGTGACTACAGCCCCTTCGACAGAAGCTGCCAGCATAGTGCACGCCTTAACAGCAGCACCATTCACATGCACGACGCAAGCGCCGCACTGTGACGTGTCACAGCCCACATGTGTACCTGTTAGGCGTAAGCTCTCTCGAATGTAATCTACCAACAGTGTATTGTCAGGCACCTCAGCGCTGCGCGCCTTCCCGTTCACGGTCATTGAAACTTTGGTCATGTTTTCCTCCCAGAAATGACTGGCGTATCCGCCAATGCTTTTATTTAGAGTTATTAGTCTTTTTTTTCAGAAGCGAGCTGGTCCCTGAGGTTCGCAAAAAATTTATCCGCAAGTTTTGCTGCCGTGGATTGAATGAGACGTGACCCAAGTTGCGCAATTTTGCCACCCACTTGAGCGCTCGCCCTGTAAGTCAGAATGGTTCCATCGCCGTCTTCGGCCAACTGCACATCCGCACCACCTTTGGCAAAGCCCGCAATGCCACCTTTACCTTCGCCTTGGATTTTCAACGAATGGGGCGCATTGAGATCTTGGAGTTCTACTTCACCCGCAAATTTAGCTTTTACAGGACCAATCTTGAGCGCAACTTTTGCAGCCATCTCGGTATCACTAGTCTTGTCCAGTTCTTCACAGCCAGGAATGGCATTGCGCAGAATTTCAGGGGTTTGTATCGCAATCCAAACAACATCTATCGGTGCTTCGATGCGGTATTCGCCGGACATATCCATTCAGTGCGATCCTCTCATATCCTAACATTAGACCCGACAGACTATTTGGGTGTCAACTAGTGGGTCGTGTACCTTCTCAAGTTTGTCTCAAAGTTGAGACAGAAAATGGTGTGATGTCGTGCTTATTTAACAGGCGATAAAAAGTTGCGCGACTAACCTTGAGGTCTTTGGCAGCTTTCGTGGCATTTCCACGTGCTCTGGCGAGTGCACGACGTACTGTAGCACGCTCCGCGTCCAAGAGGCCATTGGTCGGCACATCTTCCGCAAGAATTTCATGACGAAGAAGCGGGACAGCAAAAGTTTCGTGTTGTAAGCCGAACATGCGCCGCGCAGCTCGGTTGGCACCAATTACAAGGTCATCGCGATCCGAAGCCAAAAGTGGCGTACCTAATCTGGATTGCCCTTCGGCCACAATGATTTTTGCACCACTGAATGTTGCGCGAAAATATTCTGTTTCGATTTTATTCGCGGCGTCGATGACTAATGAAGACATCACTTGAATAAAGCCATCATGCGTGTCGTCGCGCGCACTAGACACATCAAGAACCGCCGTGATATTGCCATTTACATCAAAAATTGGTGCACCAGCACAGGACATACCAATAATTTCTTCACGAAAATGCTGGTCTTTGTGAATAGTAATGGGACGCTCTTCGATTGCGCAAGTGCCAATTCCGTTAGTCCCTGCATGCTTTTCAGACCAAATCGCACCCGAACGCGCGCCCACTGCATTCATGTCTATCCGATCTACTTCATGAATTAAGCGGTGCAAGATAATGCCATCTTTGTTGGTTAACACCACACAGCAGCCCGTTTTCATAACTGTGATGAAAAGTTGCTCCATTATCGAACGCGCAACATGGAGCAATAAGTCGAGTCGCTCTTGTTCGCGTTTGAGTTCAGCCTGCGAAAGGACGTATTGACTTAACCGCAAATCAGGCTCCAAGCCGTGATGAAAAGCTGAGCGCGCCCATGAAGCGGCAATAGCTGACCGCGCTGGTGCGCGACTTTCTATCTCGGCTTGAACCTTTTCAACATGGCTGGCGTAATTTGGCGCTGGCATTTTTTCTCCTTAGGGGTTTAGGGAACCATGGGTCGAGCCTAATTGCAAGGTTATCGCGTTTGTTCCCAAACGTCCCAAGCCTCGGGGGTATCTAGGTCGATAAGCACCGCATCAGAGCGCTGCACTAAGCGAAGTGCGGTAGTTTCGGAATCAATAACAGTTTTTGCACCTTTATCCCCTTTCAGCGAAGCCAATAGTTCAAAATATCGGCGGTCGAAAAGTACAGGATTGCCACGTTTACCGTTTGGGGCGACTGGCGCAACGATAAGGGCATTACTTGCCGGATCATAAGCATCTATCAAAGCGTCAATATCCCCGGATGTGACGTCTGGCATGTCAGCGAGCGCTACGATAACTGCAGGGGTTGTTGCAGGTAGCGCATTAATTCCGGCGCGCAAAGATGCTGCCAGGCCACAGTTTGCGTCAGCCGCTTCAATAATTTGGTCACCTTGCCCCGCAAGAATTTCAACTAGTCCAGATGTTTCTGGATTTACAACAATGGTCATGCCACCCGTTTTGGATTGAGACAACCGTTTTGCAGTGCGAACAACAAGAGGTTCACCATCAATCAAACGCAGCAACTTATTGTCGCCACGCATTCGGGTAGACCTACCAGCTGCGAGCAATAAAACATGCGGTTTACCTGCATGGTTTGCAACACTGCGACGCGGTTGCGGACGGGCGGAGACCTCTTTGAGTAATCCCCCCACTCCCATCAAGGCTATATCTTCATCAGCGACATCTAGACCGGCGCTAAGACGTTCAAGGACCCAATCAGCACCGTTTAATGCTGGTGACCTAGCGCATCCCGGCAACCCCACGACAGGCTTTTCATTTAGTTTACCTAGGAAAAGCAAGTTGCCTGGGTCGACGGGCATTCCGAAACGGGTGAGTGTGCCACCCGCAGCAATTAATGCGGCAGGTGCCACGTCCTCACGGTCGGAGGTTGCAGATGCGCCAAGGATAAGCGTTAAGTCTGCCGTGTTGTTTTCCAACGCTTTAGTGACGGCTTCAATCGTGTGGGCTACAACCTCCACAGTGCGAAGATCAAGGCCAAGCGATTTAGTGCGCTTTCTAATAGCCTCTTCGCCTTTTACAAGGAGCGAGTTCTTAAAATTAGGGGTTTTAGTAAGCAACAAGCCTACTGTTTCGAGCTTGAACGGGTGGATTTCAAGAGTGTTCATGCTGATGGTTTGTAAGGCAGCCGTGACGTTATCTGTATCAGCTGCATATGGGATTATCTTAATCGTAGCGAGAAGCATGCCCTCGTGAACTTGAGCGTAATCTGGCAAGGTAGCCATTGTGATAGCCTCATCCACAGCGTTGAAGGCTGCAATATTGTCGGCGTTCACACGTAGGATACCATTTGCTTGCGCCACCAGGTTAACACGACCTGAAAACGGTTCAGTTCTTTGTATGTGTCTGTTAGCGAGCATGAAAGCTAGGTTGGCCGCTGCAGTATTCTCATCAACATCTGTATC
>DLZA01000314.1:0-1070 GCA_003447515.1 Paracoccaceae bacterium | reverse complement strand
AATGTCTGTATTCGTCAATACAGTCCCTTTGGCAAAACGAAAGCCCTCATATATTTGCGAATGAGCCAGCGTATGGCCCTCCGCATCGATGGTTTGGACCGTACCGAACTTCATGGTATTCGAAGAACTTGAGTGATTTGCGCCATTATCGAGATAGCAATTTCATATGGTGTAGCCGCACCAATGTTGCTACCCACCGGGCCGTGTATGCGATCAATGTTAGTATCTTTAAACCCAAGATTAGTAAGCTGGGCCCGACGTTTGTCATGTGTACGAGCGGAGCCAAGAGCACCAATATAGAAGGCACTGGAACACAAGGCTTGAGTAAGAGCGGGTGTGTCTAGCTTCGGGTCATGCGTCAGTGTCACAAGGGCAGTTCGACTATCCAAGCCTAGCTGCTCGACTGCTCTATCAGGCCACTCGTTTACAATAGCTTGATCTGGAAAGCGGGCGATCGAACCGAAGCTTTCACGCGGGTCGATTAAATAGGTATTGTAGCCAGCACCACGAGCCATTGGGAGCAGTGCTTGAGCGATGTGCACCGCACCAATTACGATCAAGCGCAAAGCTGGGTTTTGGATTATTAAGAAGGTGTCTCCGTGAACGCCGGAATTATCTTTGGCAAAACGTTCGGGTGAGTCAGTAGGGCGAATAAGTTTCCGTTGCCACGTTTGGAGGTTAGTTTCTAGACCAATTGGCATTCGATTGGCTTGTAATTCCACCATAGACTGTAAGAGTTCAAGCGAGGGTCCCTGCCCTATGCCTATGGGTTCCACGAGAATTTTTATTTCGCCACCACATGCAAGACCAACAGCAAAGACCTCTTCGTCTGAGACACCATATTCTAAAATTCGGGGCTCGCCCGTCTCTAGCACTTCGAGCGCTTCAGCCACGACGGCTCCTTCAACGCAGCCGCCAGAAACGGAGCCCTGGAATGTTCCGTCATCAAGGATCACCAGTTGCGCCCCTACTGGCCGCGGAGCACTGCCCCAAGTCTCCATGACGGTAGCGATGGCAACTCTCGACCCAGTCGCAATGGAGGAGAGCGCGATTGCAGGTATTGTATTAAG
>DLZA01000215.1:805-4883 GCA_003447515.1 Paracoccaceae bacterium | reverse complement strand
GGTAAGTCAATAAATAAATCATGTTGATTTAGTTATTGACAGCCGAGCAGAATCATCGTTTGTATTCGCCAATCATCATAGCGCTCCTTTAGTTTGGGCGCAGTTATCTGGGAGGAAACACCAATGAAAATGAAGTCAATTTTTACCGGCGCAGCAATAGCAACACTTGTTGCTGCCTCGTCTGCTTCGGCGCAGGATGTAATCGGTTATATCACCAAATCTGCCACAAACGCAGGTTGGATGATGATCAACCAAGGCGCACAAGATGCAGCCAACGAAGAAGGTGTAACACTGGTTTCTGTCGGTCCTGCTTTCCAAGGAGATCTATCAAGCCAGTTGGAAGTCTTTGAAAACCTTGTCGCACAAGGCGCAAAGGCCATCGGCGTAGCGCCTGTGGATAGCGCAGGTATCGCGCCAGCCGTGAACGACGCGATGAATGCAGGTATACCCGTAATTGCCATCGATACAGGTGTTTCTGGCGCAGACGTGACTTCTTTTGTTGCGACTGACAATCAGGCTGTAGCTAAGGTGCAAGGGTCCGTGGCTGCGACGTTGGTGGCCGATGGTGATGCGATCATCTACGTTACTGGAAACCAAGCGCAGTCTACGGGGCAAGAACGTCGTGATGGCTTTATGGCTGGTTTCACAGCTGCGCGTCCGAACAGCGAAGTTATCGTTGTGCCTACAGAATGGAACTCTCAGCAGGCTCAAGAAGGCGTCGAAGCGATCTTGAACAGCCGCGACGATATAAAAATGGTCGCCAACGCCTGGGACGGTGGCACGATGGGTGCAAAAGCTGCTTTAGAAAACTTGGGTTACAGCGCAGGTGATGTGAAACTAGTGGGCTTTGACGGTGCGTCTGACGCGATTGTTGCAATGGACGCAGGTTGGGTTCACGCGAACACAGCACAGATGCTTTACCAAATGGGTTACCAAGGCATTAAAGCAGCAGCTGCTGCTGCACGTGGCGAAGATGTTGTAGGTCGTATTGACACAGGGTTCTTCTTAGTGACACCAGAAACATCCTCAGTCTACAAAGACATGGTTGGCATTAAATAATCTATTGCTTTCAGGGCGGGTTGCGTAGCGTATCCCGCCCTTTTTGCATAAAAATTTTAGCAAGGCAGGACCCAGACATGGCCGATGCGAGCACTCGACTTCCAAAGTCTAAAATAGCGCCTCAAGATCAATTTATTATGTGGACGGTCCGGTTTTTTCGTGCCGAATGGTCCGGAGCCTTGCTGGCAATCATTGTACTTGGTATCGCGATTGAAATCGCGACCCCCAATACATTGTTTTTCCGCCCGTCAAACCTGATGACCATCATGAACAACTCGGCCGCGATTGGTATTGTCGCCGCAGGCATGACTTTAGTCATTCTGACGGCTGGCATTGATCTAAGCGTTGGATCGGTAATGGGTATGACGGCGGCGCTTACGGGATATGTCGCCAGCTTTTGGGGCTTTCCGCCTTACCTGGCAATCATGACTGGCCTGGCAATTGGAATGGCTGTGGGGGCGTTTAACGGCACACTTGTTGCTTATTTTGGGATGCCTGCCTTTATTGTCACCCTTGCAGGGTTGTCTATCTGGCGCGGGTCAGGTCACCTAGCCACAAGCGCACAAGCAACGCCAAAGCTGCCAGAAACGTTCGATACATTCGGGCGATACAACCCATTTTCTGCCTTGCGTGATGCTTACAAAGAAGGTGAACTGACGGGCTTTTCACAAACCCTGGGTGCATTTATTGATGACAACTGGCTGAACTTTTTCCGCACGTTTCAGATGTCGATGCTTATCTTCATTGGATTTTTCATCATCCTTGCGATCCTGATCGCAAACACCCGCTATGGTCGCTATGTCTATGCCATTGGCTCGAACGAACCTGGTGCACGGCAAGCCGGTATCAACACCAAACTCTATACGCTTATTACCTATATGATCTGCTCCTTCTGCGCAGCGTTGGGGGCGTTATTGTTCCTGGGCCGTGCCCCTTACGCCAAGTCTGATTATGGCCAGATGTGGGAACTTGATGCGATTGCAGCTGTCGTTATTGGCGGGACGTCACTGTTCGGCGGCCGTGGTTCGCTGTGGGGCACGTTTATGGGCGTGATCCTTTTGAAGCTGATCAATAACGGTCTTACTCTAGCTCAACTAAATACATTTTGGCAGATGGTTGTGACTGGTGGGATCATCCTTGTCGCAGTCGGTATCGATATCGTTCGCCAATCCAAAGACCCACGAGCAGTGCGCAAACTGTTGGCGGGTGTCGGTGCGTTCATGGCTTTCTTGTCACTCATGACACCTGCTTCCATATGGTTAAGTGCAAAAATTGGGATAATCGAACACAATGCATCCGTCGCGTTGCGTGAAATAGGAACCTCTTTGGCACCGGGTCAAAATTCGCGCCTGTTATCGCCCGCTGATCTTGACGCTTATCAGGCCGCAGCATCCAGCACAGCTTTTGGATCTCTTTTGCTGACCATACTAACAATTGTCTCTGGTGTGATGATTTTTCGAACCACAAAGGCTGCAACGCTAATCTTAGCGGCGGGCTTTGTTTTGATGATTGTTCCGGTTGTCGTCATGGGTTACCAAATCACAGCACCGTTCCTAATTCTGGGCGCGGTCGCGATTGTAGCTTCAGCATTTGTGGGAATGATCTTTGACCGTGCCAGAAAACTCTAACCGACAGGATAAAAATTCACCGCTATTTGCCATTGGGGGTGAAAATTTGATCGATCATGTAACGAATGACGGTCAGGTTACAGCCAAGGTTGGTGGATCACCTTTTAACGTGGCTATGGGACTTGGACGGCAAGGAGCCTATGTCCGCTACATCTCGCCCATCTCCAAAGACCCTTGGGGTGGAAAACTTGCGGCGGGTTTGGAAGATGCAGGCGTAAACCTTACTGGGTTGCGGGTGAACTTGCCGACAACAATGGCACGTGTCGAAATAAAAGACGGAATTCCGAGTTATCGCTTTGAGAGGGAAGGCACAGCTGAACGTGATATCACCTTTGAAGGACTGGTCGATCAACTTACCGAAGCATCTGCGCTTCACACTGGATCACTTACCTTAACGAAGGGTGATGACGCAGGCATCTGGGAACGTGTTCTCGCTTATGCTTTTGACGCCGGACTGTTCGTATCCCTTGATCCAAACGTTCGGATGTCTGTGATCGAAGATATTCAGAACTACCGCGAGCGCATCTTTCGCATCGTCCAAAAAGTATCTATGATCAAACTAAGCGACGAGGATTTGGCCGACCTGTACCCGGATCAAAGTCTTGATGATGCGCTTTGCGAACTGTCGCAACATTCCTCTGCAGCACTGATTGTCCTTACAATGGGCCCGTTAGGCGCTCTTGCGATTACGAAGCACCATCGCGTTCAAGTCGATGCAGCACCCGTTGAAAACCTGATGGATGCCATAGGTGCCGGCGATACCTTTGCGGCAACACTGTTGATGTCACTTGCAGAAATGGATTGTCTATCCTCTGAACGTATAAATGCGGCAACCGAAGATGAGGTTAGGTCGCTGCTGACGCAGGCTAGCGTGGCCGCTGCAATCAACTGTGGGCGAGAAGGCTGTGATCCGCCAACACGTGCGGAACTAATGGAAAAGGTTCTATAACCATGCCCCTCGATCTTTACCTTGATACTGCCGATGTTGCTGAATGGGACTCACTTATGCCCATCGGCATGTTCAAGGGGATAACGACTAACCCGCTGTTGGCACACCGCGCAAACCTGTCCTATCCGCAGATCAATTGGGCGGATATGGCCCAGCGCGCAGCTGACTTGGGTGCCTTGGAACTCCATGCCCAAGTCTTTGGCTCACCCGAAACCTATCGCCCTTGGGCTGAGAAATTGATGACAGCCGGGCAAAAAGCAAGTATCCGAACTGTGGTGAAAGTACCGTTGGTCGAGCCTGCTATTCGTCAGGTCCCAAAGCTAAAGTCAGATGGATGCCCAATCTTGATGACCGCCTGCTATGACGCAAAACAGATGTTTGTCGCGACGGGGTTGGGCGCAGATTACATCGCTCCATACTTTGGCCGAATGTTAGAGGCTGA
>DLZA01000215.1:0-475 GCA_003447515.1 Paracoccaceae bacterium | reverse complement strand
CCTGCGTATGAAATGATCCGTCAAATGCTCGCCATTGGCTCAGAATCAGGCACACGTGTTTTGGTAGCTTCACTGCGTTCAACAGATCAAATGAACAAGCTGGCGGAAATTGGCTGTGATTGCTTCACGATTGCCCCCGATATAGCTTGGGCGTTACTAGAAGATGAAAGAGCACAAGCAGCATATTGCGACTTTGAAACAGTGAGCCAGGCTTTGTCAGAGTAAAGTCGCTTTAAGCTGGCACGCTAATTTGTCGCGTACATTGATAATAAAAAACTTCGCATTTCGCTACTTCACGACAAGCCCAGAGATTATGCGCCTTGCTGTAATGCATGCTTTTTCAGATTAAACTCGGGAGAAGTGGGCGGGCGGTTGCGTAGCCTTGCCGTATGACAAAACACTCCCCATTCAGGTCCTTTAAAACGAGTCCTGAGATCATCCGCTTGGCTGCGATGCTGTATGTTCGGTTTCCGCT
>DLZA01000188.1 GCA_003447515.1 Paracoccaceae bacterium | reverse complement strand
CATTTTATTGGTCAGCCTGTTGCCTTATTTGTTGTAGCTTTGACGGGTACACAGATCCCGCCGTTGCCAGAGTTTGACATGGGAACATTGCTCACTGTTCTTGGCGGCATGTTAGGTATTGGCGGTCTTAGGACATATGAAAAGCAGAAAGGCTTAACAAAATGAGAGAGATTAACGAGATCATAATTCACTGCACTGCCACCAATTCAAACTGGTATGCTGATCGGTCTGTTGAAGATGTAGTCGCAGAGATTAGGCGCTGGCATGTGGAAGAGCGCAACTGGTCTGACATTGGCTACCATGCAATCATTCACCGTGATGGATCTGTAGGCTATGGCAGGCCCGTAGAGCGCTCAGGGGCGCACTGTAGAGGCCGCAACAAGTCATCCATAGGGGTGAGCCTGGTTGGTGGTCGTGGCGGCTGTGCTGACGATGCTTTTCTGGATAACTTTACACCAGAGCAAGAAGAGGCTTTGCGTGAATTGATTGTGGAATACAGCAGCAAGTTCCCCAGCATCAAAGAAATATCTGGACATAATTCCTATGCAAGAAAAGCTTGCCCTTGCTTCGCTGTAAAAGATTGGGCATAAATATTTTCGGGGCTGGCTAACAGGAAACTGTGACAGGGTTGTGATGGACTTGCTGGCCCCACGAAAAACCCCCCCAGATTTCTCTGAGAGGGCTTTCAATAACTAGCAGAACAAGATGACCAAACCCCTCGATTAAGTTTACTTTGCATTAGTTTGAGTTTTGGGTCAACGTTTTTTTATTTTATCAGAATGACGCACTAAAGTATGGAGCGTTTTCTTTCGACTATATCCTTTAAAGGTCATGCGTCTGCATATGGTGTCACGGTCTACACCTTTGTTTGCCAGAGCAATAATCTCTTTTGTTTCTGGCTTAACATCTCTGCCCCCCGCATTGTAATCAACAGCCATGTTCTGCTTTAGAGATTGGCTTTGACCGTCACGCAGCTGGGTTCTCTTTCTGATTTCCTTTGCATCTTTGAGCATGGCCTCTCGCATTTGATCCTCAGTCATCAGAAGCCTCCGGTCTTTGCATGGGTCTGATGTTTGGAATGGGAAGCTGATACTCTGGAGCGCCGCCCATTTGTACGCACTGAGGCTCGAAGATCCTTTCCAGGTCATAATGCTCAACAAACTCCTCACAAACACTCAGTGACGAGAATATTACAAACGCCATAAATGCGGGTTCAGTCATTGTTTTTCTCCAGCCCTTTCTTCAATAGCTCTGCCAGCTTTACAATCTCTTCTGCTCGCTGCGAGATTGTGTGACGCTTTGGTTCACGCTTGCTGTCCATCGCAACTATCGATGCTGCTCTGATTATCGATGACGCTATCTTCTGTAGCTCTTTTGACATCTGACCTTCTTCCTTGTTTTATGGTTATCCAGTAAATACCGTTCCGCTTTATAAAATTATTCAGATTAGTAAGTGTTGTGTCCAGAAGTTCTGCTGCTTCTGTCTGGCTATAGCGGGATTGTGCCAGTGATTTCACCAGCTCAATCCTTTCTTGCTTGTGACGCTTGGTCATTTCTATCCAGGTTTCCACTACTGCTCACCGTTTTGTGCGCCAAGGCTTCGTAGATTTTTCAGGTAGGCTTTGTCGATCTGCTCGCGCAGCGGCTCACCCAATGCCTCGATGCCTTCCGCGTTGTGTTCCTTTAGCTCACGCAGAAATGTCATGCGCTTGCGTGGCTCTACCGGATTGCCTTCTTTGTCCTTGTCCGTATTTGTGTAGACCGCAAACATCTTTACCAGGCGCATAGCAAACTCTGATTGATCTAGCTCGGCTAGTGTCTTGCCAAGATGCGTTCGTAGATTGAGCAAGCCAGGCTCAGGTTCGGGGTCTGGCTCCGGTTCTGGCTCAAGCGGGTGTACGCTTATGTTTGGTTTCTTGCGCTGCTCTATGGCCTTCTCCTTGCGCTGTACTGCTGCGATCTCGTTTGCGCTGGCATAGCTGCCGCCATGCAAGCCAAGCGATGCCAGGGCGCGACCGATTGCGCTTGTCTCTGCGTTCTCTAGTGCGCTGGTCTTGTTGACGTTGCCCTGCCCTCGGATCTCTTCGGCAAGCCCAGAGCCTACGGTTAACCCTTCTTTGCTTAGAATGGTTGCCTTGACGACTACGCGCTTGCCATCGTCCACCAGGATTGAGGTATCAATGCCTAGATCTGTGCCGAATGCTTGTCTGAATGCTTCGACGCGCACAAATACTTCTGTGTATTTCTTGCCGCCGCGCTGGGTTACGCCGTGCGTTTTGTTTAGGTCATTGACCTGCTTCATTGCGTCAATAAGTTTACTCATTTTATTACTCCAAGAAATCAGGGTTAATAGCGTAAAGTGCCGCCATGCTCATGTTTTTAACTTCTTGATTGAAGCTCTTGCTTAGTCGTATTGTTTTTGTTGGCTTGTCCACATTCACAAAGCTATAAACGCTTCTTGCAAACCAATCGTTTTCAAATGATCTACCGTTAATTTTTAATTGCTTTGCGGGGTCTGTAAGTTGAATATAAAGCTGTGAAAAGATAACAGGCCAATCGTTTATTGATCCACCGTTTAACTGGTTTAAAACCTCAAACGTTCTTTCCTTGGTGATTGCTCCCGATAAGATCGAAATAGCCAAAGCAGCCTTAAAGCAGGTATGCTTCCAAACCTTGCCCTTTAATTTAATGCTACACGCCTGCGCCAATATTTCACCCATTGGGCTTTCAATAAACACCTTGAGGTCTTGTGGCTTTGGTTTTTTCAAACCGGCACACCGCAGAAGATAGTTAATTGGCAATATTTGTTTGCTGTCAATTTTAAGAATATCTGAAGCGCTCCTTGATGCGCCTTGATCTAAGATTTCAAAAACGCTGTCAAAGTCTTTATCTTCAATTACTACAACATCAGCAGTACAGCTTATCCCCGTTTCGATAATGGCCCATATTCTGTGCTGACCGTTTACCAGTATTCCGCTTTTGGTCAAAACTATTGCCTCTGGGCTTTTGCCCCAGCGATTGAGGCGCATTTGCCTGGCGTAATCCTGGGCAATGTGCATTCTAAACTTTCTGTTGTTAGGGTTGTTTTGTGAAATTTCCTTAGCAACGCTTGGAGTAATTATAGACAAGCTCTCGTCTAAGGTTCTTGCGGTGTTTATGTTAAAAACTTTAGTCATCTTTTCCTCACTTTATTCTAATTGTTATAGATGGGTTTCCTGGGTTGATCGAGCATCCTGGCACTGTCTCGCCCTGCTCCATCTGCTTCTTAATTGCGGCAACGTCTGGCCGCGTTGTTACCTTCATCATTTGTGAAGGAACCTCTGCCTCGTCCTCGATCCTGACGGACCAGCGGGGCTTTGTTCTGCTAACTGTTGCAAGCTCGTGCTGCACCTTGGTTTCCCCCATAGCATCAAGCAACTGCCCGATTGTCTGAGAGATTGCGTCCTGCTTTGCACTCAGTCGTTTTGCTCTAGCGGTGTAGGTTGCGGCCAGCTCTTTCGCTGCGCCTTCGTAGATTGAGCATTCGGTGCGCTCCTGTATGAGCTTTCCCAGAATGTCCATCGCGTCTGTCTCACCGTCCAGCGTGTCGAGGAACGTGTCCTGATCGTCGCCGGTAATCGTGCGGATCTGGTCGGCCATGCGTTGGATTTCTTCAAATTTTATAAACATTTTTTCCTCCTCTATTTTGCAAATGGGTTTTTTATTTCTGGTTGATAAACAGATTTTTTAAATCCGTATGCTGGATGTCCTGACCAATAACCATCAATCCATGTCCACCAAAGCAATCTGTTTTGCTCATTTATTGCGCTTGGTCTTTGAACAGATTTAGGGTGGCTTTCTAGGGCCTTTCTCCAGTGACCCCTTGTAAAGTGTAAAGGTTGCTTGATTATCTGGTCTGAGTTTTCGTCAGATTGTCGGGCTGGCTCTTGAATGTTCCAACATATTTTTGACCATCTGTCAGGTTTTATCTTGTGCCTTTTTGCTGCTGCTTTTCTTTGCTGCCTTATTCCGGCTGCGCTTTTTGTGATTATTTCTTGATTTGTTAGGATAATTGATGTGGATATCAGCCATTTTGTTATGTCTTTTAAACAGACATTTAATGATATTTTTGATGCATCTTGCTTTGATAGGCGTTGTGTAATATAAGAACTATCTATTTTTTTATTTTCAAGATCTATTAAGCCCCAGCAATCAATGAAGTCATCCATCGAGCTAAAAACTTCATAACAATTATCAACAACGTGGAAGCAATAAAAGCATTTTGTTATTTCGTATTTTCCAAACGCTGACGAAAAAAAACAAAAGTTTTTGCTTGGAAACTTTGTATCTTTTGGAATAAAATTTAAGTCATCGTCTTTTGAAAATATTTCTTTAGATAAATAAAAAGCAAATTGATTTATGTTACTGACATCAAAAAACTGAACGTCATTTCTAACTCTGGTTTTTAATTCTGTTTCAGATATGTAGCAATCAAAGCTTTTAGGGAGCGAGCTTGTGTCTGAGAAATCTGTTATACCTTTGAACAGTAACAATTCATGATCTAAAATTTTTAAACATTTATCAATCATAGAAATTTCTTACCCTCCTCGGTTATGCGCCAAACAATTTCGCTGTTGCCCATTGCATTTTTGCGGGTTGTTTCTGTGTCCTCGATCAACTGCATTTCTTGCAGTTCACTAAGGCGCGGCCGTATGCTAAGAATAGACAGCCTGGCCGCATGCGCTATCTGCTCTCCTGTTCCTCCTCCAACAAGAGAAGCAAGCGCTTGCAAAGTTTGAAGTCTTCTTCCCTTGACTGTCTGGGCCACCTTATGCGCTGCCGCGCGTTCTGTTCCCTTTGGGTCGCGGTGGTGCATTTTTTTTATGTCTACTGTGCCAATCATTCTTTGCCCTCCTGGCTTGGCATTATGACAACGGCTCGCAAGCCGGTGCCGTTACACTTCCAGCAATCCTCAGAGATCGTGACGCCTCTGCTGTGGTCTTGCTCGGTGGTGTATCCGTTGCCCTTGCATGATCTGCAAAAGTCGTTTTCGTCGAATATATAATTCACTGGAATACACCCACAAAGAACAGGCCAACAAAGAGAATGCCAAAGAGTGATAGCGCTCCAATGATGTCGCCAACAATGCCAAGGCTGTCTTCCATGTCGCGCAGCATGGTGCGCAGTTTGTCCAGGTTGCTCATTGTTTCTGCTCTTTCTTTTTTTGTATGGCATTAACGCCAAGGTTGTAGATCAGCTCTTCGCGCAGAATTGACATCTTCTCGACTGCAAACTTTCCGAGCCTATCGTTGCTCATGTTGTTTTTCTCGCTCTCTATTTCTGCAAGTCTCTCAATGATGTAGTGCATGCAAACTGTGTCAGACATTATGATTGATCCTTGATGTAGCAGCCCTTAACCTCGCTATCGTCCAGGGCGCATGTGAAGTTATTTGATGTAAAGGTTGCTACGATCATTGGGCCTCTTGGCGTTTGGCTCCAGTGAACGCGGTAGCCATCGTTTGCCCATCTGACATCTTGGCCAGCGGCAAGTGATTGCGTCAGCTCTCTCAATGTCATTATGCTGCGTCCTTCATTGCTTGTGCGCCGTTGATATATGCGCCGATTGCGTAATAGGTTTCGCGAGCTGTGCCGCGAGCTGTCAGATCATGCTCACCGCCGCCCTCATTGCAGATGCGGCTCAAGCGGTAGCCGCCATAAGCGCAATCAAGAACAAACGTGCCAGGGTTGGCGCGATATTTACCGTCAAGGCATTTTGTCCAGGCCTCGGTACGCTGGCCAAATAATTCATTGAGAAGTTTTACTCTGTGCTCAAGATGTTTTTTTGTGATGCGGTTAGTCATGGTCGTTATCTCCTTCGATGGTGGTGGGGGCTGTTGCCCCCGTTGATATTGATTATGCTCCGACTGCATATGACATCATGTCTTGGTATTTGGCGCGAGCGTCCAGCCAATTGAGGCAGTCGCGCTTTGTGGTAAATGTGTTTTCCCATTCGCCATCTGTATCGAATATTCTCCAGTCATATTCTGGGTAATCGTGCAGCTTTTCAATTTTAAATCCGCGATACTCGTAGTGACCGTTTTCTATTTTTTTAACAGTATGTGTCATTTTTGAAACTCCTCTTGTCAACTCACAATTATCAAAGTAATATCACCTCAATACACAGTCAAGATAATTATTCACATTTTGTGGATTTATTTTATAAACTGTTGAAAAGAAAGGAAAACAAATTGAAATATCAGCGCAGAGATGAGCCATTAAAGCCTCTTGTGGTGCGGTTGCCGGTCGATTTAAAGGAGCAATTAGACGTTGCCTCGAAGCACCAAGGGATATCACAAAGCCGCCTGGCGGTGGATCTGATATCGCAAGGATTGAATCAGTCAGTAAGCTTGGAAGCCATGCTAGATGACATCGAAAAGGAACCGCCGGTAACTGATGATGGCCAGGTGGATCTTGAAGATTGGCTAAGTAGAATATGAACCAGGCAAACATATTCCTAACGGGCCAGCCTATCGGCAAGGGTCGCCCGCGTTTCACCAGGTCGGGCCATGTCTACACGCCAGATAAAACCAAGCGGTACGAGATGCGCCTGGCTGGGGAAGCATCCAACTGGATGGTGCTACGTCAGCTCGATCCAATTGCAGTTCCTTGCAAGGTGTTAATCAGGGCGCAGTTCCAGATCCCGAAGAGTTGGACAAAGGCAAAGAAGCTGCAAGCAGAGCAGCGGGAGATCTTTCCTGGCAAGCCAGACATCGACAACGTGGCAAAGATCGTGCTGGATGCGTTCAACGGTGTGGTGTTCGAGGACGATGCTCAGGTCTATGAGCTGCGAGTGCTGAAGGG
>DLZA01000232.1 GCA_003447515.1 Paracoccaceae bacterium | reverse complement strand
GATGACTGAAGGCCCTGCAATTCAAGGCAAGATCGAATTTCAAATATCTCTTTAATGTCTTCTTGGGAGGGAGAAAATACAAAAGTACCGCTTTGGGGTTTTGTAACTAACAGCCCTTGAAATTCGAGGTGGGAAAATGCTTCCCGTACTGGTGTTCGGCTCACGCCCAAATCGGTTGCTATCTGGTTTTCGGATAACATTTGACCAAACTTAAGCCGTCCATCCCTGATGTCTTCACCTAAAGCCTCGGCTACTTGCTCAGACAGTGGTTTTCGATTCAAAACTCGTTTCATAAAACTCCATTGGTCTCCATGCAGTGACTTAAACTGTTTTTCATTCTTGAGCTTAAATATGCTATAACCATTTGACACATTGTATGCAAGACTAGTGGTCCATTGTGTACGGGACAATTGACACACTGTATGTAAGTTGCTATTTGGTAAAACCCTAACCTCAAAGTTTTTTGGGAGGTAAGTCTGGGAGGACAAAATGAAATTACCAATTAAAATAATGCGTGGTGGGTTTTTGGCTGCTGTCGCCGCTTTCACCCTAGCAGGTGCGGCTGTCGCAGAATATCCGGAAAGACCAGTGACGTTGATCGTTCCGTGGGGAGCAGGGGGCGGTACCGATGCTACAGGCCGGATTATTGGCAATTTATTGCAAGAAGAGTTGGGTCAACCAGTTAATGTTGTAAATCGAACAGGCGGTAGCGGTGTTGTTGGCCACTCTGCAATCGCAACTGCTGAGCCGGACGGGTATACCATCGGAGTTGTAACAGTTGAAATTGGTATGATGCATTGGGCCGGTTTGACTGATCTTACTTGGGAGGACTACACCCCGATTGCCTTGTACAATAGCGATGCTTCCGGTGTGAATGTGCGCGCCGATTCGGAATGGAATACGCTGGAAGATGTTTTCGATGCGGTCGCGGCGAATCCTGGTGCCCACAAAGGCTCCGGTGCGGGACAAGGCTCGATCTGGCATCTGGCCCTAGCTGGCATGTTAAGCGGGCAGGGATTGGCTCCCAACTCTGTGCCTTGGGTGCCCTCTAAAGGTGGCGCACCAGCATTGCAGGAATTGGTCGCCGGTGGCGTTGATATTGTGACGTCTTCAGTTGTCGAAGCATCAGGTCTGATTTCGGCTGGGCGTGTCAAGACACTAGGCGTTATGTCCTCCCAGCGCCTTGCTGCCTTTCCGGATGTTCCTACCTTGGTCGAAGCCAATGGGCCAGATTGGCAGATGTCCGCGTGGCGCGGCATTGCGGGCCCAGCAGGTCTGCCAGATGATGTGGCTACCAAGCTAAGTTCTGCTATGGAAAAGGTATATAACTCGGTAGAATTCATTGACGCGATGAATGACCGAGGTTTTGGCCTTAACTATCTCCCCAGCGCTAAATTTAGCGAGTGGATGCAGCAAAGTGATGCTGCGATGGGCGTTGTGATGAATGCAGTTGGGCTTGCTAAATAACTGATCCTAAATTCAGTCGAGAGGAGTGCGGGTTAATTGCGCATCTCTCGACTGTAACCACAACTCTAAGAAGGTCAGTCTCAATGAAGTTTAATGACGCGATTATCGGCGTATTTTTAATTATTTTTGCCATCATAGAAATTCTATATGCGAGAACATTTCCTACATTATTCGGGCAGCAATTTGGTCCATCAGAATTCCCCATTCTCATTGGTATCGGCTTAGCCTTTTGTGGCGCGGTTCTCATCATGCGAGGACTTAGGCTCAGGTATAAGAATGCCATAGTTGGTGGTGCCCTGGTTTCAGTCGGAGAATGGATCGAATCCAATGCTGCTATTGCCAACTTTGCATTGGTTCTTCTTAGCATCTTGTTTTTCATATTGGCTGTGGATGACGTCGGCTTTGTAATCACATCCTTCATGATTTTGGCTTTGTTATTCAAGCGGTTTGGAAACAGCTTTGCGACATCGATGATTGGTGCTGCGATCATGACCGGCGCGACAAAGTATTTGTTCGGATTTTGGCTTTTAGTGCCACTTCCGATCGGCCAATTTGGATTATAGGAGAAGACGTGGTGGATCCCTTTTTTGTGGCCTTAGAGCTTGTATTTCAACCGTATGTGTTGCTCGTTATAGTTTGTGCTGGTGCGTTTGGATTGTTGGTGGGGTCCATTCCTGGATTGACTGCAACAATGGCAACTGCTCTTCTTGTGCCTGTTACATTTTTTATGGATCCAATCCCCGCTATTGCGGCAATTGTAACAACCGTCGCCACAGCAATTTTTGCTGGAGATATTCCAGGCGCACTACTTCGCATCCCTGGCACTCCGGCTTCTGCCGCTTATTGCGACGAAGCCTTTGCCATGACGCGCAAAGGTCAGGCGTCAAAGGCGCTTGGTGTCGGGTTGGTCTGTTCGGTAATAGGTGGGCTTCTTGGGTCTGCCGTCTTAATGGGTGCGACGTCAACCTTGGCAGATTTTGCATTCAAGTTTTCATCCTTTGAATATTTCTGGTTGGCCTGTCTAGGGCTGTCTTGCGCCGTGATCGTATCCACTGGGTCGGTGATCAAAGGATTTGCATCGCTTTTGATTGGCTTGTTTATTTCAACGATTGGCATTGACCTGATGTCTGGCCATCCTCGCTTTACCTTCGGTAGTATTGAGCTTTTGGGCGGGGTTAGCTTCATCCCCGCAATGATTGGCATGTTTGCGATTTCAGAAATCTTACGGTTCGTCGCAACCGCCGACCACGTGCGGCCTCAGATCCCACACCAGAGAGTCACAAGCGTATTTGAAGGTGTGGGAAGGGTAATGTCTAAATACCGTTGGAACCTTTTACGAGGTAGCTCTCTCGGTGCTTTGATAGGTGTTTTACCGGGGGCAGGCGCCGATATCGCGGCCTGGGTGGCTTATGCCGTGTCCAAACGCACGTCAAAGGAAAAGGAAAAATTTGGTGACGGGCATGCCGAAGGCTTGGTCGACGCCAGTGCTGCCAATAATGCAGGCCTTTCTGGTGCGTGGGTGCCTGCACTGGTGTTTGGCATTCCGGGTGACTCGGTCACTGCAATTGCGATCGGCGTTCTCTACATGAAAGGTATGAACCCTGGTCCGATGATATTTTTGGAAAACCCACAAATTCTGAATTCGGTCTTTATCATTTTCTTTGTTGCCAACTTGGTTCTGCTGCCACTTGGGTATTTGGCCATCCGGCTTTCAACTCAAATGTTGAAGATCCCAGCGCGGATGTTGATGCCAGCAATTCTACTTTTCTGTCTTGTTGGGTCATTTGCCATCACAAATTCAGTGTATGGGGTTATCGTTATGTTGGTCATGGGTGTGCTTGCATTTGCGATGGAGGAAAACGGATTCCCTATTGCACCTACTATTTTGGGGATCGTACTGGGCGGAATGCTGGAGGAAATGTTTTTGTCATCAATGATAAAATCAGACGGAAATTTTTTCGAATTTTTCTCCCGCCCAATAGCCGCCTCGCTCGGGGTTCTGACTATTGCAGTTTGGGTTTACCCAATTATGACATCCCTCAAAGGGAATATTGCCAGCCGAAATAGGCTATAGCGTGAATGGTGTGAGAGAGAATGGCGTTTTTCATAAGAGGAACACGCCAAACGCGCCAATTGGACACCCGATGACAATCCCATTTTCACACTTCCAAATGTCTTGGTCACGCCACATGCCGCCTGCTATTCCGAGGAATCCATTCGCGCGGCAAGGGTCACGGCTGCCACACAGGTGGCCAAAGTGCTGACGGGTCAGAAACCGGATTACACCGTCAATGCCGAGGCATTGGCCGTAACGACAACTTAACAGGAGAAAAAAATGCCCGAAGCTTGCAACGATCTGAGAGTCTTCAATGACTTTGAACGCAACCCAGAACTGCTTAAGAAATTCGACAAGGTGCTTTCAGCCCTTTCAGCCGCTGCAATATTTGCAGATGTTCAATATCGCACCGGCGTCATGGACAGCGCTATCAAACCCGCGTTTCGATCCAAGGTGACTGGGCAGGCCGTAACCGTACAACTGTCAAAGGGGGATTTGGTCGATCCGTTAAAGGCGCTCGAAATGGGTCAAGAGGGCGACGTGATTGTAGTCGATGCGGGTGGAGATCTGAACACTTCCGTTTGCGGTGGCTTGATGGGCGGGTTGGCCCAGAACCGAGGTATTCGCGGCATGATTGTTGACGGCGCTGGCCGAGACACCGACGAGTTAGAAGAGATCAACTGGCCTATCTGGACACGTGCCATCACGCCGCGTGGTACTCACACAATGTTCTCTGAGCGCAGAGAAGAGTTATCGATCAACGTGCCTATCGCTTGTGGTGGTGTCGTCGTGAATCCTGGTGATTTCATCGTAGCCGATCTAATGGGCGTTGTTGTGGTTCCGCTTGAGAGCGCTGAAGAGGTTGTAAGACTTGCTCAAGAGCAGGCAGACCGTGAAGTTGCAACAAGAGCATGGGTTGCCCAAGGCAAGACAGTTGAGGATCTGCTGAATGAATTCGGCCGTATCTGAACCAGCTCTTATTGGCATCGATTGGGGCACCTCGTCTTTGCGCGCTTTTTTGATTGGCACGCAGGGCGAGGTGTTAGACAGTGTCACTACAGGGGAGGGGATCATGCAGATCCCTGACCGCAACTTTGATGCAGTCTTTGACCGGCTTGTTGGATCGTTTTCATCCAACGCCGGGCTGCCCATCGTTGTGTCCGGGATGATTACTAGCCGCAATGGTTGGGTCGAA
>DLZA01000147.1 GCA_003447515.1 Paracoccaceae bacterium | reverse complement strand
GTCGGATGCTCCTTGAAGGGCGGTGATGCTAGCAAGCCAGCGTTGCAAGAGATCAAATGCCCCAGCTGAAGCGTTCATTATTTTAGCCAGCGGCGCAAGATGCGTTCGAACGCATTAGCGAAAAATTCCAGCAAATCTGCGCCTTTTTGTGGAGCGAATTGTTCGGTGTGCACAGAGCCGAGCACCACCATGGCAGGGAGATTGCCTTTCCCCAGATCGAGATAAAGGAGCGCTTCTGAAGTAACCTCATGTGCAACTTCGCCAAACAGGATTGGATCTGCATCTTGGATGGCACGAAGCGTCACGGGACGCACCGTGGCAGAACGGCCATGCGTGATATATTCAGTCACCGCACCTGGCGTGCAGAAACAGACGCCAGAACCAAATTCTTTTTGCAGATTCTTTTCCATTTCTGGCTTAGCAGTTGGGCTTTCAAGCACCAAGCGGGTCGAGGCCACGTTTAGGATTTCCGCGAGCTCACCTTCGAGTAGTTTTAAGAATTCCGAAAAAGTGTTTGGCTCTAAAATTGCAAGTGTTCCGCGGTGGATTTGGTTCGTGCTGGCTAAATTGTCATAGGCCGAAGCGATCACATGGCGGTGCGTGTCTTCAAGACGGTCTAGTCGTCCCTCGAGCCGTTCAAGAGCGATTGTACGCAGATCAACCACGTTTTTACCGCGGGCTTCTTCATCTGCCTCAATAAGCGCACGCATAATGGCTTGGTCTTCTAAAACTTGACTTGGATCGTTGAGTATCTGTTTCCTAATCGTGTCTTGCGGTTTTGCATGGTCAGTCATTCGTTACGCCTTGTACTCCGGGCGCTACAGAATCTTTTGTCCTGTTTTTGCCCAATCTTCCATAAATGCATCTAAACCCTTATCGGTCAGCGGGTGTTTTGCAAGGTTTTGCAACACGTTTGGTGGCGCAGTTACAACATCTGCGCCAATTTTAGCACAATCGGAGATGTGGTTTACGGTGCGAATGGAGGCGGCAAGGATTTCTGTCTCAAAATCGAAGTTGTCATAAATTGTGCGAATGTCTTCTATGAGCTCCAGACCATCGATGTTAATATCGTCCAAACGTCCGATGAATGGGGAAATAAATGAGGCACCTGCTTTGGCGGCTAAGAGTGCTTGGTTTGCTGAAAAGCAGAGTGTTACATTTACCATTTTGCCCTCTGATGAAAGAGTTTTGCAGGTTTTCAGGCCACTCCATGTTAACGGTACTTTGACGGCGATGTTTTCTGCAATCTCAGCTAGTTTGCGGCCCTCTTTAATCATCTCATCGTATTCCATCGCAACCACTTCGGCAGATACGGGACCCTCGATCATATCACAGATTTCTTTCGTTACCTCGAGGATGTCGCGTCCTGATTTCATAATCAAAGATGGATTGGTTGTAACGCCATCAACAAACCCAAGGTCATTTAAATCCGCGATTGCGTCTACGTCTGCGGTATCAACAAAAAATTTCATGGCGAAAGATCCTTAGTTTCGGTTGGTTTCTTGCACCTACTGAGCGCAAATGTCATCTTGGGACATATAGCAGCGTGCCCGAAATGAGAACCCCAGTATGGTGAAGAAATTTCCTTATCAAAGCCATTTTGAGGCAGGCCAATTGGTTGCGGTTTTGACAATGCAGCCTTTGGATCGGTTCCTGGATTACAAGGCGCCTGAGGGTGGCGTCTTTCAGGGTGCTTTCGTGACAGTGCCTTTGGGGCCACGAAAAGTGATTGGTGTGGTGTGGGGCAAAGGTGCAGGGGGCTATGATCCTGATAAGATTCGCTCGATTATTAATTTGATTGATGTACCGCCCATGCGTGAAGAAATGCAGTTATTTTTGAGTAAGGTGGGGGATTACACGTTAACAGCAATGTTTTCGATGTTGCGGCTTGCAACACGTGCGCCAGGTCTGACGGATCCGCCTGGGATGAGAAAAATTTATGGATTGGGGCATATAGTACCGGACCGCATGACGCCTGCGCGGAGAAAGGTGATAGGTGTTTTAGAAGATCATAATGGGTCGCGATTTGCGATGTCCGAGTTGGCGCAATTGGCAGGAGTGACGTCGTCTGTGGTCAAAGGGCTGTTGGCGCAGAATGTACTGTTAGAATACGAAACTCCGCGTGATTTGGCCTATCCGTTTTTGGATGTGGCAATGGATGGAAAGGCGCTTACGGACGATCAGTCTCGGGTCAGCAGGATTTTACGTGGAAAGGTCGCTGCAAAGTCTTATTCTGCGTCTTTGTTGAAGGGCGTGACTGGGTCCGGTAAGACTGAGGTTTATCTTGAAGCTGTATCAGAGTGTCTTGCACAAGGGCGGCAGGCGTTAGTTTTGCTGCCAGAGATTGCTCTGACGGTGGAGTTTTTAGACCGTGTGGAAGAGCGGTTTGGTGCGCGGCCAGCGGAGTGGCATTCTGGTATAACCGCAACAGAGCGGCGACGGTGCTGGCGCATGGTTGGTCAGGGCATGGCGCAGCTGGTGGTTGGGGCGCGGTCGGCTTTATATTTACCGTTTCAAAATTTGGGCCTCATTGTGGTGGATGAGGAACATGACCCCTCGTATAAGCAAGATGATGGGGTGTTATACAATGCGCGAGATATGGCAGTGTTGCGCGCTTCGATTTGTGATGCATCTGTTGTTTTGGCATCTGCGACACCGTCGTTGGAAAGTTGGGCGAACGCAAAGTCGGGAAAATACGAAAGGCTTGATCTTACCCAGCGCTTTGGGGTAGCCGAACTGCCGGATATGAAGTCGATTGATCTGCGTGGAGACGAGCTCGAAACGGGACGTTGGATATCAAAGACCTTGACGCGAGAGGTTTTTAAACGGCTGGAACGTGGGGAGCAATCGTTGCTGTTTTTGAACCGTCGGGGCTATGCGCCTGTAACGGTATGTCGGGCTTGTGGGTTTCAAATTGGCTGTGAAGATTGCGATGCTCGGATGGTTGAGCACCGGTTCCAAGGGCGGTTGATGTGTCACCAGTGCGGTGAGACGAAGCCGATCGTAAAGACGTGTCCGAGTTGTAGCATTGAGGGGAAATTGGCGGCTATTGGACCAGGTATTGAAAGACTGGCCGAAGAGGCTGAGATGCGTTTTGAAGGCGCAAAGATTTCTGTTTTATCGAGCGATATGCATTTGACTACCCGGAGTTTAAAGGAGCGGATAATATCCATTGCTAACGGAGAGGCGGATATCATCATCGGAACACAGTTGGTGGCGAAGGGGCATAATTTTCCGCTACTGACCTGCGTCGGCGTGATTGACGCAGATCTTGGTTTGCAAGGTTCTGATCTGCGGGCTGCTGAGCGTACGTTTCAGTTGATCCGTCAAGTGGCGGGGCGGGCGGGTCGTGTGGACAAGAAGGGCACTGCATTTATTCAGACGTTACAGCCGGAGCATCCTGTTATTCAGGCGATCCTTTCCGGTGAAGAAGAAAAGTTTTGGGCTGCGGAAGCAGACCAACGTGAGAGGGCGGGTGTGCCGCCCTACGGACGTATGGCGGGTGTTGTTGTGTCGGGGCCCGATTTGGCCCAGGTATCTGATTTAGCGCGTTATATGGTGCACAATGCTGAGCCATTACATCGGATCAACGCCGAAATTTTTGGACCAGCACCTGCACCAATTGCACGCGTTCGAGGGAGGCATCGTGTACGTATTTTAATAAAAGCGTCAAAAGGAGTTTTGATTCAACCTGCACTGACCGCGTGGTACGCGAGCGTCGATCTACCCACGAATGTGCGTGTGAGGATTGATATTGATCCGCAGACTTTTTACTGATCCGTGACGTTTCACCCACCACAAGTTGGCATAACGTTTTTGGCTAAATCAAAAGGAGTGTGGCGCGTGATCGCATTTACGCTTTATCAGGGCAGCAGGTAGCGCTACATGTTGTGAAAAGCGGTGAAGGAAGCTGAATGACCACGCGGATCAAACCACAGCCAGGCGTTATGAGTATTCAGCTTTATGAGGGTGGTAAGGGCCACATCCAAGGGCAATCGAACACTGTGAAGCTTTCGAGCAATGAAAACCCTTGGGGGGCATCTGAGGATGCGAAGCAGGCATATCAGTCCCTTGCTGGAGAATTGCATATTTATCCATGTTCTGATCACGCAGCGCTGCGTACTGCAATTTCTGAGGTGCATAATGTCGACGCAGAGCGTGTCATTTGTTCAAACGGATCTGATGAACTAATTTCTTTGTTGTGCCAAGCCTATGCTGGTGCAGGTGACGAGGTTTTATTTACTGAGCATGGATTTTTGATGTACAAGTTGTGTGCTCAGGCTGCGGGCGCGACGCCTGTGGCCGTTTCAGAGATTGAGCGGTGCACCGATGTGGATGCATTGTTAAATGCGACGAATGAAAACACTAAACTTGTGTTCATTGCAAACCCGAATAATCCAACGGGAACAATGATCTCTGAGAAAGATGTGGCGCGGTTGGCGGATGGGCTGCCGGATCACACGCTGTTGGTTTTGGATGGAGCCTACGCAGAGTTTGTTGAAGGATTTGATGGGCATGCTGGTTTGGTTGATAAGCGTAAGAACGTGTTCATGACGCGGACGTTTTCAAAGATTTATGGACTTGGTGGGTTACGGCTTGGCTGGGGGTATGGTCCCGCAGAAATTATTAATACACTGCATCGAATACGTGGGCCGTTCAATGTGAATGCAGGAGTTTTGGCGGCTGGTGAAGCAGCGGTTCGGGACACGAATTACACTTCGAATTGCCGTAAGACAAACTTGCATTGGGCTGAGTTTTTGCGTGAAAAATTACTGAGTATTGGAATTGCTTGTGATGCGAGCCAAACGAATTTTGTACTCGCACGGTTTGGGTCTGAGGCAGAGGCAGATGCTGCGGATGTGGCACTTGCTGAAGCAGGATTTTTGGTGCGGGCTGTAAAAAGTTATGGGTTGGCGGAATGTTTGCGAATTACAGTGGGTAAAGGCGTAGATTGCGAACGTGTGATCTTAGTGTTGCGAGAGTTTAAAGACGGGTGGGTCGCATGACACAGATTTATAACAAGGTTGCGTTGATTGGGCTGGGCTTGATTGCTGGGTCCATTGGGCTGGCAATGAAACGGGCAGGGCTGTCTGGTGAAATCCGCGGTCATGCGCGTTCGAGCGAGACGCGGGATACCGCGCTTTCATTAGGGTTGGTCGATAAAATTTTTGATACAGCTGCAGAGGCTGTAGAGGGTGCAGATTTAGTTGTGCTGTGTGTGCCTGTGGGCGTGATGGGCAACGTCGCCTCCTCGATTGTATCATCGTTGAAAGCGGGTGCGGTAGTATCTGATGTGGGGTCGGTGAAGGCCAAAGTGATCGAGATGGTTGGGATACATATGCCAAAAGACGTGCATTTTATTCCTGCGCATCCGATCGCAGGGACAGAAAATTCTGGTCCAAATGCGGGCTTTGCGGAGTTATTTGATGGTAAGTGGACGATCCTTACACCAGCTGGGGATGCCTCGGAAGACGAAGTAGCTAAGCTGCGCACCTTCTGGGAAAAGCTCGGTGCGAATGTGGATGTCATGGAACCAGAACGCCATGATCTGGTATTGTCGGTTACGAGCCACGTGCCGCATTTGATCGCCTATACCATGGTGGGTGTCGCAGATGATTTAGAACGAGTGACCGATAAGGAAGTCATTGAGTTTTCTACTGGAGGGTTTCGAGATTTTACGCGGATTGCAGCGTCTGATCCAACGATGTGGCGAGATGTCTTTTTGAACAATAAAGAAGCGACACTGGACATATTGGGGCGCTTCACCGAAGAGCTGTTTGATCTGCAACGTGCTATCCGTCGCGGTGATGGCGAACAGTTATTCGAACATTTCACGCGCACACGGGCTATTCGACGGAGCATTATTGAGGCAGGTCATGACACTCCGGCAGATGACTTTGGTCGCGCAGGGACGAAAAGCCGTTAGGTGTGGCTTTGGAGCGAAGGTTTGAGGGAAACAGCGATTGCCCGCTCCTAATCGTACGTTTTTAAAAAATAAAGTCAGACTGTTGTTGTGTGTGCGATTAGCGGAGCTCAATTGAAAATCAGATGCAAGAACCGATGCATGAGTTGGCCTTTTAACTATTCAAAAGGCTTACTCGTTTGTAGATGATTTTATTCCAGATTAGCGGGCCGATTGAAGCGAATAGCGGGTGCACGGCCAATTGGGATGGGGCCGAGTGAAGCAAACCCGTTTTTGAAGGACAATGGCGCGTCAATTGTATTGGGATTGCCAGATAGGCGTGCAAGCAGGCTGAGACCGCCTTCAAGGGTGCTTTGCAGTTCAGCAGGAATTGCGCCCAATCTAACGCCAAGCGTGATCATGTTTTTCCAATTTTTCGCACGAATAGAAAGTTTACCTGTGAGATTGCCATTGATATCAAAGGTCATATCGCCTCTGGCTTCAAAAGTCATTTTGCCCCAAGTGGCAGACAAATCCCTGATTTTTATTGTTGTGAGTTCTGGTTTCTTGTTTTCGATCGCGCTCCGGTCCCAAGGAGCATCAAAATCGGTGGTTACGTCCATGCGCATCGTATCAAATACATTAGGCAATTGGTTATAAGGATCGATGAGTCTGCTAAAAATTCGATTGGGTTTTACTGCGTCTGCCTGGAAGAAAATATCGTGAGAGTTTTCTGTTCCCAAAGTTTTACGCGTAGCCAACCTTGCCATCTTGAGTTCTGATGTCCAGCCATTTGTAGAGGTCAGCGAAGCGTTTGAAATTTCACTCGTCAGCGCGTTGAGGGCAAGTTTGGTGTCAGTATCAAATTTTATACTTGAGCGGAAAACATTGGATTTCACTCTGATGCGTTCGTTTGGTGTGGTCACAGTATGTTCTGGTGGTAGGACAACAATCACATGGTTGGGTTTATAGCTGAGCATTAGTACTTGCAAAATCGGTATTTTCCATGACCAGCCTGACTTTGGATCTGTTAGGTTAAGGTTTGTGATTTTGGTGTCAAAGCGGCTGGGATAACCTTTAACTGCGAGAGCGTCGTAATTGGCAACCCAACTACCACGATAGCGGTTATCGAGCCATGACTGTAGATTAGATTGCTGCGCAGATGATCCTACAAACCAGTAGCCGGACCATCCAACAGTGATGACAATCAAAAGACCAAAGAAGATGCGAACCATATGCTTAGCCCCTTTTCATTTCCGATTTCAGCGGGTTATAGCAGCCTTGGACAAGGAGGCTAGTCATGAATATCACCAAGGGTTTCTGGGTATTTGGTTATGGATCCTTGATTTGGGAACCTGGGTTCGATTTTGTGGAGCTTCAGATTGCGCGTATGAATGGGTTTAGCCGCAGCTTTTGTATGTGGTCGATCCATCATCGAGGCACAGTTGAAAATCCAGGTCTCGTTCTGGCGCTAGACGCAGCAGAGGATGCATCATGTGATGGCGTCGCATTTTTTGTACTTCCAGAAATGGCGCAAGTGACCATCGAATATTTACGAGAGCGAGAGCTGATTTCATCGGCTTATTTGGAACAAATCCATTCGATTACGTTGCGCGATGGCAGAGTGGTTGATTGTGTGGTTTATGTGATCGATCCGGACCATGATCAGTATTGCGGTGATATGGCACTCGAAAAACAAGCCCAGGTGATCTCAAAGGCTGTTGGGGGTCGTGGGCTTAATTCGGAATACCTTTATAAAACAGTGGAGCATTTGGCCAAGATTGGATTGCATGATGCAGATTTAGATTGGTTGGCTAGGAGGGTTCGCATTCTATCAGATTGATGAATGAACGGTCGCTTCAACCGAAAGGTTCATGCCGTCTGCAGCATTGACGCGAACGGTGTCACCGGCAGTAGATGATTGCCCTGTGACCCAAGTTGCCCGCCAGCGCATGCCTTCGATCTCTACGGTGCCAGAGTTGGAGCCTGCGTCATAATCCAGCACCTTAGCCGTACGGCCAACTAGATGGTTGGAGCGTTGGTTGAGTGTATTGTGTACTGCGCCGCCGTCACCAAATTGTTGCATCCCCCAGCGTCCTGCTAAGGTGATGGCAATTGAGAGCGCCGCAAACAGCACAATTTGAAGCTCACCAGAAAGCGTTGGGAATACTGCGTTAATTATGGCCATGATTAGAGTCGCAAGCGCTACCCAGATCAGCACAGCCGTACCGGTGACCATTTCAAGTGCTCCGAGAGCAAAGGCTCCTGCGACCCACCACCAAGAAGATAATCCTTCGAGGATGTCCAAAAAGGGCATGTTTTCTCCTTACGGTTTGTCACCAGTGATGGCTTTTGCAATATCCGCAATACCACCAATGGAGCCGATCAAAGAAGAGGCCTCCAATGGTATCATTACTGTTTTTGCTGATGGGCTGGAGGCTACATCTCGTAGGGCTTCAGTATATTTTTGTGCTACAAAGTAATTCACGGCTTGCACATCGCCTGCAGCAATCGCAGTGGATACCATACGTGTTGCTTCAGCTTCAGCTTGGGCTTCCCGTTCGCGGGCTTCAGCATCTAAAAATGCGGCTTCTTTTCGGCCTTCTGCTTCGCGAATTTGTGCTTCGCGCAGGCCTTCTGCTTTAAGAATCGCTGACTGCTTTTCACCCTCGGCTTGCAGGATTTCAGCGCGCTTGTCGCGCTCAGCTTTCATCTGACGAGCCATTGCTTCTGAAATGTCTGGCGGTGGCGCGAGATCTTTGATCTCCACACGTGTAACCTTGATACCCCACGGAGTTGCGGCTCCATCGATAACCGATAGAAGTTTTGCGTTGATAACTTCGCGGTTTGATAAGCTTTCATCCAGGTCCATTGAGCCAACAACCGAACGGATGTTGGTTTGCGTCAAGTTCGCCAGCGCGCGGTATAAATCGCGCACCTCGTAAGCGGCTGCAGCTGCATCAACAACTTGGTAAAATGTTACGGCGTCAGTGACGACCATGGCGTTGTCTCTGGTGATCACCTCTTGGCTATCGATGTCTAGAACGGTTTCCATCATGTTGATTTTTGCACCAACTTTATCCATGATTGGGATCAGAAAACGTAGCCCTGGGGATAGAGTGCGTGTGTAGCGGCCAAACCGTTCTACAGTCCACTCTTCGCCTTGTGGGACCGATCGCACCATCATAGAGATTAAGACAATAGCAAAAATGAGAATTGCGATGGCGGTCATGCCAACAGACTCGAAACCGAACAGCTCCACAGTACTTCCTCCAAAAAGTAGTTTAGTTGAAGGAATGGTGAAGATTTTCTATGCGAGTTACAATGGTTTATTGGGAACCATAGGCCTTAAATTTGCGTTTGGCATAAATCAAGGGAAGCGATAGGGTATGGCGAAGCAGGTATCAGGCGAACTATGATGTTACAGGTAGACCAAAAATCAGACCCGCATTTTACCCAGCCGGTGCGGCAGATACTCATGATGTTGGTGTTCGTCGTGATTGTAGCAATTGGTGCGTTTTTGTCTTACCAGTCTTTGCTGCCAATTTTCATGGCTAACATGTATCTAAATGGCTTCATCATGCTGGTGTTTGGATTTGGCGTATTAGCGTGTTTCTGGCAGGTTTTTACGCTGGTAAGCTCAGTCAGTTGGATCGAAGGCTTCGCGCTTGATCGGCCTGGGCATGAATTTGTTGAACCACCTGGTTTATTGGCCCCATTAGCACATTTGTTGCGAAAACGGGGCGCGCGTACGTCGCTAACATCTACCAGCACTCAAAGCATTCAAGATAGTGTTGCTACACGGCTGGACGAAGGGCGAGAGATTACGCGGTATGTAATTAATTTATTGATTTTCCTTGGCCTTTTAGGAACATTCTTTGGTTTGGCGACAACGGTACCTGCCGTTGTGGACACAATCCGATCACTTGCGCCGCAAGAGGGCAGCAATTCAATGGACGTTTTTGGAAACCTGATGACGGGATTGGAGAGACAATTGGGTGGGATGGGGACAGCATTCGGGTCCTCACTGCTTGGCCTTGCGGGGTCACTAGTTGTCGGTTTGCTTGATCTATTGGCGGGTCGGGGACAAAATCGTTTTTATCGTGAGTTGGAAGAATGGTTGTCATCGATCACGCGGATTGGGACTTCTGCAGGTGACGGCGATGCGGCTGATAATTCTGCTTTCGCGGGTATGTTAGATCAAGTGACATTTCAAACTAAAAGCTTGCATGAATTACTGCTTCAAAGCCAAGAGCAGCGTGATTATACAGATGCGCGGGTGGATCGGTTAATGCAAGTAGTAGAGCGGTTGGCCGAAAACACAACGCAATTTCAAGGCACAGGTGACAAACTTCTTGAACAGATTGCTTACGGTCAAAAGCAGTTGATCGACAAGCTTGGTAACAAAGAGGGTGATGAGGTTTGGGACGTTGAAGCGAGGATGCGGCTGCGGAATATCGACACGCAGCTTCTGCGTATTCTTGAAGAAATAACTACGAGCCGCCAAGATGTTTTTAGTGATTTGCGCAGTGATCTTTTGGGGCTGACGTCCACATTGCGCAGGGCGATTGGGGTTGCCGAAAATCCTGGTGATAAGGTGTAGATGATGGCCTTAAACCGCCGCGCTGCAAATCGTTTCTCAGCAAATATATGGCCCGGATTTGTTGATGCTATGACGGCGCTGCTATTGGTGCTGATGTTCGTGCTGACTATCTTTATGGTGGTGCAGTTTGTGTTACGCGATACGATTACGGGACAAGACGAAGAATTAGATGCGCTGACATCAGAATTGTCAGGTTTGGCGGCAGCTTTGGGCTTAGAACAAGCTCGATCAGCAGAATTGTCCGGTGCTGTAACAGCGTTGACAGCTACGTTGGACACAGCGCGCAGCGAGGCGGAGTCGCAAACAGCATTGATTTCGAACTTGTCGAAGCAGTCGGAGAACCAGGCTATAAAGATTGCGGAATTTGAAGACAAAGTTGCATCTTTGTTGGCGCAAAATAATGACTTGGTGAGTAATCTGGAACGAAGTCAATCGCGAGTGGCGGTGCTAGCGAAAGAAGCCGTGACAGCTGCGGAACGAGAGACGGCACTTGCGGATCAAAACCTTGTTTTGTTGGCGGATAAGGATGCGCTGCAAAAGGCAAATTTGGCTGTAATTTCTGAAAAAGAAGCGCTGAAATTAGCTTTGGCGCAAGCACGTGATGAAATCGATGTTGGCGTAGAAACAGCGCGTTTGGCGGCTGCCCGTCGCGAGGCTTTGGAAGCGCTAGTGGCAGATTTGCAAGCCCATGTAAAAGATAAAGAAAGCTCATTGGCCGATTCGTTGGCTTTATTGGCGCAATACCAAACAGATTTGGAGGGCTCGCAAGCTTCGTTGAATGTGGCGTTGAGATCAATAGAAAAGTCTGCGGCAGAGCTTTCAGAAACGCAAAAGAATTTGGGTAAAACGCAACAAGTTTTGGTGGAAAAGCAGCTAACTGAGGAACAACTGCGTTCAAAATTAGAAGAGATGTTGAATGGGTTGTCCGAGTTGGAACAAGCTAAGCTCGCGGAGGCAGCAGCTGCGGCGGCCCTTCGTGCAAAGCTGAAGGGAGCAGAGGATGAATTAACGGCCATGACTTTAGCCCTGGAAGCGCAACGCAAAGAAGCAGAAGATACGCTAACCTTACTGGCGGCAGCGCGAATCGATGTGTCTAAGGCTGATGTGAAGGCCGCTGAGAATTTAAGTGAAGTTGAACGACAAGCAGCTCTTTTGGCTGTTGCTCGTCAAGAGCTGAGCCAAGAGCAGGGAGTCAGTTTAGAGGCACAACGCAAAGTAGCGTTGTTGAACGAACAGACGGTAGAACTGCGTAAGCAATTGGATACGCTGCAAGGTTTGCTTGACTTTGCCAACGCAGCGGATGCGGACAGTAAGGTTCAGATTGAATCCCTTGGCAAAAATTTAAACACTGCGCTGGCTCGAGTAGCGGCGGAGCAAAAAAAACTTGCCACTGCAAATGAAAAAAAAGCAGCGTTGGAAGAGGTGGAACGCAAACGGTTGGAAGAAGAAGCGAAAGATTTGCGCAAGTTTCGATCTGAATTTTTTGGTCGCTTGCGCGATGTGCTTGGAGATCGCGAAGGTATTCGAATTGACGGAGATCGCTTTGTGTTTTCATCAGAGATTTTATTTGGTGCGGGTTCAGCAGATCTAGGGCCCCGTGGGCAGGAAGAAATCGCAAAGGTTGCGAATATTATTTTGGATGTTGCGGATCAAATCCCAGCTGAGATTGATTGGATTTTACGTGTTGATGGGCACACAGATAAAATTTCGCTTTCGGGCAATGGGGCATACGCCGATAACTGGGAGCTGTCGCAAGCACGTGCGCTCTCTGTTGTAAGATATTTGATTTCTGATCTTGGCGTGCCAGCAAGCAGATTGGCAGCGAACGGCTTTGGCGAATTCCAACCGATTGTGGATGGCGATGGTCCGGAAGCGCTGGCGTTGAACCGTCGGATTGAGTTAAAGTTTACTGAAAAGTAGGTGGCTTTGCTTTTTCTAAATATGATCGCATTGCGGGGAGATAGGCTTCAAGTTCTGCTGCGACTGCATCAAATTTCTGCAGGCGGCTGTCATAATCGCATACGCTGTCAGGCCAATGAATAGTTAAATTTAGACTGGATTCAAACGCTTTAATCCAAGCAAAAGTCACGGCAAAGCCACAGTCAGACATCCATAGTTTGCTGGGGTCCAACGTGCTTTGTGAGAGCAGAAGTGCTAAGGAGGCCAGTTGCTTAGAAATTGCCATACCACCAGTTGTGACTGCTGCAGAATTGCGTGTATTGTAGGCAACTTGCGGGTACAGGGCACGGACTGCGGGTTCTAACCTAGTATCATGAGAGCGGCTAAACTCGCGGGCTTTGGCGCGGTCTTGGGTGGTTTCCGGCAACATTGGCATGTCAGGGAAAGCTTCTTCAAGATATTCCGCAATGGCTTCGGAGTCTGAGAGCATAAAGCCATTGTGGATCATTGCTGGAATATTGCCAGAGGGTACTATTGCGCGGTAAGCATCTGAACCGTAACCACCTGGTGGGGTGAGTTGTTCAAACGGGATGCCTTTGTGGCGTAAAAGGATGCGCAATTTGGCTGCATAGACGGCGACCGGGACAGAATAAATAGTGAGCATGTTTGGTTCCTTAACGTAAAGAGCGCCCTTTCAGGATGGAGTCCTTGCCAAAGCGTTTGCGGATGGTGTCAGTCGCCCGTTCGGCTTTAGCACGTTTGGCAGCGTCTTGTTCGAGCAGATCCATGAATTGGTCAGCGTCTTCTGGTTTTGTTAAATGACTGATACCGACGCCGATCAGGCGGAAAGGTGCATTATCTATTATACTATTAAGCATTTGGCGTACATTTGTGTATATGCGGTCGGTCATTTGCGTTGGCTCATTCAATGTAATGGAGCGAGTGAGCAATTTGAAATCTGCCTTTTTCACTTTTAAGTTCACAGTCTTGCCGGCATAATTTCTGGCTTTGCACCGATCCGAAACTTTTTCTGCCAAGCGCCAGAGATGTCCATCGAGGAGATCCGTATCCGATGTGTCTTCAAAAAAAGTGATTTCTTTGGATATAGTCTTCACAGGCTCGCGGGTAGTAATACTGCGATGATCGAGACCGCGCGCGAGATGCCATAAGCGGTTCCCCATTGTACCGTAGCGCTTAACTAGCACTTTGAGGTCACGACGACGCAAATCGGCAAAGGTTCGAATGCCGTCGCTTTGAAGTTTTCGTTGCAAGACGGGACCAGCGCCCCAGATTTTTTTTATCGGGAGGGGAGCGAGCAGATCAAGCGTTTCTCTTTGGCTGATTATTGAAAACCCACGAGGTTTGTCGAGGTCAGATGCTAGTTTTGCAAGAAACTTGTTGTGAGATAGACCGATAGATCCAGAAATGCCAATTTCGTCTTCCATTCGTTTCACAAGGCGTGCAAGCATGATTGCAGGGGGGGCACCGTGGAGTTTTTCGGTACCTGTTAGGTCGATGAATGCTTCGTCTAACGATAGCGGTTCAATCATGGGCGAGAGTTCGGACATGAACTTTTTAATTTGTCTGGATACCTTGACATATATATCCATGCGTGGGGGGACAACCACAGCATCAGGGCACAGTTTTAGCGCTTTGAACATGGGCATGGCGGAGTGTACCCCGTTGATTCGGGCAATATAGCAGGCAGTGGATACGACACCGCGTTTACCGCCCCCAACGATGACAGGTTTGTCGGCAATGTCTGGGTTGTCCCGCTTCTCGATGGATGCGTAGAAGGCATCACAATCCATATGTGCGATGGACAGCTCGAATAGCTCAGGGTGTTTCAAGACGCGAGGTGAAGCACAGTGTTCGCAGCGCAGTTTAGATTTGCAAACGTTTAAGCAATCACGGCAGAAAGCAGGCATTAGTCTTGAAGCCTTTCACGTTAAGCTGTTTTTCTCTGGCACA
>DLZA01000162.1:6936-7836 GCA_003447515.1 Paracoccaceae bacterium | reverse complement strand
GTGATTGACGGGCTTGCAGCCTGCGGAGTTTCGACCGTACACGAGGCGCAAGGGCGCAAAGGTTTGCTGGCGGACTACATACGCCCAATCTATGCCGGTGCACGTATTGCAGGCTCTGCTGTGACAATCCTTGCGCCGACTTGTGACAACTGGATGATTCACGTAGCGATTGAACAGTTGCAGGCGGGTGACGTGTTAGTTTTGGGCACAATCACGCCTTCCAACTCGGGCTACTTTGGTGATCTATTGGCCAGTTCGGCCATTACACGGGGCTGTAGAGGATTAATTATCGATGCGGGCGTTCGCGATATCCGCGATTTGACAGAAATGAATTTCCCAGTCTGGTCCAAATCGGTGCATGCCCAAGGCACAATCAAGGAAACGTTGGGTTCTGTGAACGTACCAGTCGTTTGCGCGGATGCGCTGGTTAATCCTGGTGATATCATCGTGGCGGATGATGACGGAGTTTGTGTTGTACGGCGAGAAGACGCGGCTGAAGTTCTAGTGAAAGCACAAGCGCGAGAAACAAATGAATCGGCGAAACGCGCCAAATTTGAAGCGGGTGAATTGGGCCTGGATATCTATGACATGCGCGGAAGGTTGGCGGAAAAGGGCCTGAAATATGTCTGATGGCATACCATGCATGTGGATGCGGGGTGGCACTTCGAAAGGCGGATATTTTCTAGTGGATGATCTACCCACCGACCTGGCGGAACGTGATGCAGCATTGCTGCGGGCGATGGGATCCCCTGATGTACGCCAGATTGACGGGATGGGCGGGGCAGATCCGCTGACGTCCAAAGTGGCGGTAGTGCGCAAATCGACGCGTGCTGGTGTCGATGTAGATTACCTGTTTTTGCAGGTATTTGTAGATCAACCCATCGTGACAGATGCGCAGAA
>DLZA01000162.1:4010-6534 GCA_003447515.1 Paracoccaceae bacterium | reverse complement strand
ATCTATATGGAGAATACTGGCCAGATTGCGATCGCAAAAGTGCAGACGCCTGACGGCGTTGTCAGTTACGCAGGTGAAGCACAAATCGACGGGGTGCCCGGGAGAGCTGCTCCAGTGTCGCTCACCTTTCAGGACACGGCTGGATCTAGCTGTGGCGCATTGCTGCCCACAGGCAATGCTGTTGATGTGATCGAAGGCATCGAGGTCACAATGATCGACAATGGCATGCCCTGCGTCGTGATGCGTGCCGCTGATTTAGGGATCACAGGCCAAGAAGCGCCTGAAGACTTGGAAGCTGATACGATCTTGCGCAAAAAGCTAGAAAAAGTCCGGTTGGCATGCGGCACGCCGATGAACCTCGGCGACGTGTCCAAAAAAACAGTGCCAAAGATGACGTTGGTTAGTACGGCACAGCATGGCGGTGCCATATCAACGCGTACATTTATTCCTCACAGATGCCATAAGACAATTGGTGTTCTGGGCGCGGTCAGCGTTGCTACTGCGTGCCTAATTGAGGGCACGCCGGCTTACGATTTGGCGCAAACAGGGCATGGACATGAACGCAAAATTTCGGTCGAACACCCCACTGGTGAAATGACCGTTGTTGCGACTTTGAATGAGAGTGGAGCGGTTGCCGAGACCGCAATCCTGCGCACCATGCGCAAGTTGATGGATGGAGAGGTATTCGTATGACCAAGCAGAAAATGGATGCCGATTGGCTGGTCTTTCACCCGAATCCGAAGATACCGGACTTTGTTCTGCCTGGCGGCGCAGTTGATGCCCATTGCCATGTATTTGGTCCGTCACCAGAGTTTCCTTTTGCACCAGAAAGGAAATACACCCCCTGCAACGCAAGCAAGGACGACCTGTTTGCCCTGCGCGACCACCTTGGATTTTCGCGCAATGTCATCGTACAGGCAACATGCCATGGCAAGGATAACAGCGCGATGGTCGATGCCTGCCGCGCGGGAGGTGATTTGGCGCGCGGTATCGCCAGCGTTGGTGCAGACATCAAACATGAAGAGTTGGCTGAAATGCATGATGCTGGCGTTCGTGGAGTGCGGTTCAATTTCGTCAAGCGTCTGGTAGATGCTACGCCCAAGGAAGCCTTTATTGCGATCGCCGAGAAAATTCAAGAATTTGACTGGTCGATCGTGGTCTACTTCGAGGCCGCCGATCTGGAAGAACTTGAGCCGTTTCTAAAACAACTACCTGGCATCGTTGTGGTTGATCACCTGGGCCGGCCCGACGTCACCAAGGGAGTCAATCATCCGGACTTTACGCGGTTCATAGACTTTATGACCAAAAATGAAAATATTTGGACTAAAGTAACCTGTCCCGAACGATTGACGGCGACAGGTGCATCCTATGACGAAGTGGTGCCCTATTACCAAGCCATTGTTGATCGCTTTGAAGACCGCGTTCTTTGGGGCACGGATTGGCCGCACCCCAACATGAAATCGCATATGCCAGATGACGGCGCGCTGGTGGACTACATTCCACGCATCGCCCGCACACACGAGCAGATACACAAGTTGTTGGTCACAAATCCCATGCGATTGTATTGGACGACCTAACCGGAGTTAAACCTGCCAACCAGAGATCCCAAGGTACAGCCAGGCTACATGTTGATCCGCGAAATGAATAATAAACCATAGGTGCAACCTCAAGGTGCTTGTAACTTTTGGATGCGCGTGAAGAAGTAACCCATGAGTGCAGACCGGCAACGAAATGCCCAAGACTACGGCTGCTTATCTTTGTCCTTTTAGTCCCACTGGTATCTTAGCCTCAGGCTGGGCGGCGATTTGAGTTTCATAACCGCCAAGCCTCAACAGTTGCATTAAGCCAAAACATTCAGATTGCAAATTGCCTTATGTGGATCCATAAATAGCGTTATCAACTAATAAGCGTTTAAGAGAATTAAAGTTTTCCTTAAATTTAGTGGCTAACATTTTTTTTACTATCGCATAACGAGAGGCTATTTGTATGCGGACCATGCTTATAACACTTGCGAGAGCAACAGCTTCTGGAGTGAGCGCTGTTCACAGCGTGGTTGCAATGAGGTGCATTCTTTCAAAATTATACTGCTACCAATTTTTAAAGTTCCATAAGTCTATGAACATCATTTTGTTAAGGATACAACGTTCAGGCAAGGGTATAACGCGATGTTGAAAAAATTCATTTATTTTTTGAATACCTTGATATTCGTTATCTTAGCATCATCCATACAGGTTGGTGCAGAAGCAAATTGGGTGACTAGATGGACGAACCCAGACGGCAGTAGAAGTGATGCCACACCTGCAATATTCTCCAGAGCAGAAAACACAGATGCTCTTTTTTGGAATTGTCGAGGGGGAGATTATAAATGGATGGTGTGGGAGCTAAATTTTAAAAAAAAACAATTACTCATGGAATGGGTTCGTAAAGATCAGACGGTTTCGGAAGAGAGTAATGCACAGATAAAAAAATTTACTTCCGGTAAGGTCAAGGTGGAAACGGATGATAGCACTCCCTGGGACTTCAA
>DLZA01000162.1:0-3613 GCA_003447515.1 Paracoccaceae bacterium | reverse complement strand
TGTAACTTGGAAAATGGTGTCGGAGAAATTCTAGGATACTACGCAGGCGATAGGCGTAATCGTTTTATAGGTCGATATATTGACTCGGGCTCTACGTTTGAAGGCTATTGGGTTCAGGATGATAGTGGAGAAGAATGCTCAAGAAATATAGATGGCAGTCGTTATTACGGCAGAGTTTGGTTTACATTTGAAGGTCAGAACAAATTTTTTGGGAAATGGGGATACTGCGATGAAACTCCAAAACTTAATTGGTCGGGTAAAAGTCTTAATCCAAAACCAGAAATATTAAAGCCTTCGCTAAACTCTACTGAAAGAACTAGAAAGAACGTACAACGTGCTTTGAACTACTTTGGTTTTTCTGCTGGAAAGCCAGACGGAATATTTGGAAATAGGACTAAAACGGCTGTAATGGCTCTTCAGGCTTGCTGGGCCCTGGCAGATCCGAACAATACTCTGGTACCTAAAACACAACAACTTGGGATGTTAACTAAACAACAAACGCGGTTTTTGATCCTTAACTATGAAAAGTCAAAAAATTATTCTCCTAATGCAAACTGTTTGGTGTATTTTTTGACACTTATAAACAATTAAAAGCGCCAGGCACAAAATCAATAAAACCTATGCTACTTATTCTGTAGGTAGCTGGACAGGCGCTGTGATTTCAAACTCTTCGTTGAAAATGCCTGAACGGCACTGTCAGATTAAACTTGGTTGAAGTGGTCAGGGTGGGTTTGTAGCCTCCGTAAATGACAAAACACTCTCCATTCCGCTACTTTAAAATAAGCCCAGAGATTATTCGGCTTGCTGTAATACTGTATGTTAGATTCCCACTTTCAGTTCGTAATGTGGAAAATTCGTTAAGTGAAATTGCTTGCTCATGGACCACTTTTTGAACTGAACCTAATCTAAGTAATTGATATCAATTTAATTTACTGAAATCATTTTGCCGTATGGGGGCGCCATTTTCCACTTAAAAATAAGATAGAAATTGCGATATCAATGACTTGGACTATTAATCGGGACCGCTTTGTCATTCCGTACCAAAATAGGAAATATTTTTTCATCCAAAGGAACTGCAAAGTTGCCCTGCTCATCTCAAGTAGTTTTGTCAGGCAGTAATGGCTCTCCTAAAACAGAATTTCTACTCTAAACCTCTGATATAGAACTCAATCGCTTCAACACGATTGGAGTGGTTGGGGTGTGTGGACATCCATTGCATATCATCGCCAATACCTGCACCCAGCCTTTCAAAGAAAATCTTGAGGCCGCTGGGATCAAAGCCTGCGCTATGCGACAGCGTCAGGCCAAACTCATCTGCAGCGCTTTCCTGTGCACGGCTGTAAGACAGCGATAGTAAGGCGTTTCCCTCAAGTAGAATATCTTCAAGCATTGGGCCTGTCTCACCCACCAGCAGCGCAATCAACGCATAAGCACCAAGCGAGCGGTATAGACGATGCAGCCCATGATCTTCGACAACATGACCGATTTCATGGCCAAGGACGCCCGCAATGACATCTGCGTCAGGGAATTCTCGTATCAACTCATCAGTCACCACTATGGTGCCGCCCGGCAAAGCAAAGGCATTGGGGCCAACCGCGGGCATTGCGCGGAAAAGCAGCTCAAAATCACGCTTATTGCGTTCGTTTTCGGATAGCGCTGCAAGCACTCGAGCATAAATGGACCGTGCGCGCGCTTCTTCCTCGTTAGTCAGCATGCTGTCTTCGGCCGTGGCAAAATCGATAATCTCCAACGTGCCTGTATCGATTTTTTCGACGGCAACTTGCGGTGTCACCGCCACAGCGAGCGCTGCAATAGTGTCCAAGCCATACCGCCAAAGAAGGAATGCAGCGACAAGGCAGGCGGCAGTGAAGGCAATCAGATGCGGGCCGAAACGCTCTAACGCATGCAGCCGCGCACCGCGCGTTCCTGTATCAAGAGCCTCGAAGCCTGCGTGGTCCTGGGTCTCGAACAACGTACCATCTTCAAACGTCAGTTTGCGCGCAGTGCGGCCGAGGGCCATATCGATCTTGGCATCAGCCAATGGCGCGCGCGCCAGTTCCTGCCCATCTTCGGCGATCACGCGCACCCAAATCGCACCCTCATATGGCGCAGCTTCAATGCGCGCGGCCATCCGGCGGGACGACACCGTTAGATAGACATGTCCTTGAAGAGAAACCGCTTGGGTCATTTTCACTTAAATCGGCAGGCCGACGTCGATGCCTTCAATATCGGAATAGGCATCGCCAAGCGCCGTGGCTTTTTCTTGCTCTGTCCCGATGAAGTCATCAAGCGAGCTACCAATCTCGACACCTGTATGATCAGACAAATAGCGCGCCACGCGAACCTGTGCCCAAGGCAACATCAATCCTAGGGTCAGGACCACCACCAACATGTTGGACAGAGCGATCCAGAATAACTGGGTCGCGCTCACATTCGAGCGCAGCGCATGGCCGCCCGAGAGCGTTGTGCTATTGTAGACAATATTTCGAGTCAGCGCCTGATAAATGAACCCTGCGGGGATGAGCCCGATGAAGAAGACAGCATAGACCGTCAACATGACCGCCATTGGATTGTCCTCCGGCGACGCAATAATTGCGCTGCCAATGGCCAGATAGGCAGCGGCAACGACCACCATCACCCACGAAAGTGCAATAACTGCTGCCTTGTAGAATGCACCCAGCGGGACATCTACCCTGAACTCGGCCGTGCCAAAGCGAAGGTTGTCGATGGTAAAACGCTTCACCGCCCGGTCTAGAATGGGAAAGGTAATATAAAGCGTCAGCGCTGAAAGGATCGGGTAAAGTAGGTAGACTAACGCCGCCCGTCCATAAGTACCGACAAAGTCAAAGCGCACGTTGGAAAAACTCGACATGCGCGCATTGAACACCATCGCGCGGGTGATCAGCCAGGGGAAAAGTAAAATCAAGCCAAGAAACAGGAATAAGCCAACGACCGGCAGAATTGTCAGAATTATCTGAAAGACGATAATTACGGCGATAATGATCAAACGGCCTTTGAGAATTTGTCCACCCGTGGCGTGATAGTCAAAGTTCCGCCCGTCAACGAAGGTATTGCCGTAAAAATACTTTTTCGTGCGTACTTTCGCCCAAGCCGAGTAAATCCCGATGGTGACGATTGACAGCAAAAGATTGACTATCCAGATACCAAACCACTCTTTGGCGTTTCCTTTGAAAATAAAATCTCGTGAATTGCTTTTTTGCTCTAACGGCATACTGGAAACCATTACTCAACCCCTTTATCTGACACTCCGAAAATAACCTGCAGTTGGAGGCAAGTGTTGCCTAGAGGTGACCATTGCGCAAGCTTTTTCAATTCGTTTGACATACTCAATTTCGAAAATTTTGTAGTTTGGCGTTGTGGTCAAACTAACAAAAACCAGCATCAGATTGCTCTCAGCCCAGAATTTATGCGCTCAATAGTTGACGCCACTCAGCGAGAGCAGTGGCACGGTTTAACTTGGAATTGATACGTGAATAGAGAAGAGAAGCTCCGCAACATGAGGGCCGCTTTCGGGACCGCTTTTATATTTCAGAATAGAAATAAATAATTGTAATTAAACCAAATATAGAAAGTTCGACGTCCTCTTCTGGGC
>DLZA01000158.1:9170-10195 GCA_003447515.1 Paracoccaceae bacterium | reverse complement strand
GAAAGGGTGAAGCAATGAAAATGTTACAAACGCTGCAATACCTGCTAAAAATCGCAGGATGGCATTGGTTAAAGATCTAGGTGCGGGCAATAAGGGTGCTTGTAACACCGCATTATTCAAATCGGTCCACTGGTTTGGAGCCATCTCACGCCGTTTGCGACGATTGATTAGACTGCGCCCGGCAATGGCAAACCCAGTTAGAATACTGAATAACAGAAAGTGAGCCAGATCGCCATTTGGCAACAGGTGTGATCCCGCCCAAATCGCAAGTGCTACCAACATCGGGTGACGAAATAAGCGAACAATACCGGGAAATTCGGGATCAAATGTATTTTCCCAAGCGCCACCAAAAGAAAAAGGATTGGGCCGCGCGATGGAGAATGCTAGGATCTGAAAGACAATTAACATGTTAAAATGAAGAATGTGCCGCTGCCAGGGCATCTGCGGCCAGAGTTCAACATAGGGAGCTTCGCCGGCTGACCAGATTAAAAGTGAAAGCATACCGGTTGTTAAAACCCAATATCCGATGCTAAAGGCCTTCGCGCCAACTTTTGCGGTAATACGCGACTTAATTGCGGGTCGTAGGGGCATTGAGTGGATTAAAAAAAATAACCCAAAAATTACGCCAAAAACAAACCAAGTCATTTGCTGCTCGCAGGCTTGGGACACAATAATGACGGGCCGTAGATTATGACGAATCCCCCGAATGCAGTTATCCATAATAGGCCAGAAAGCATAATAAATTGGGGGTATCCAGACAATGTAACCCTGAACACGACAGATGCTAGAAGACAGATATACATGACTACCGTCGCTCTGTTTGCAAACAAATCCCGCCCTGTGTGACCAAGCGTCGCCCTTGTCATAATAGCAATAGTCATCGAGCCGATAGCACCAGCCATCCATATGTGGAGAGCAGGCGCATGACCTGTGCTACCCGTCAATGTGTCTGCCGCAAGGACGATTGCACCTAATGGGATGAATGCATAGGAGACATGCAAAATCCAAATTAGTGGCTGTCTGAG
>DLZA01000158.1:879-8825 GCA_003447515.1 Paracoccaceae bacterium | reverse complement strand
GAGGCGAACTGTGTGCAGGATTCCGAAGACTAACAGCAAAACAGCTGTGATAATTTGCGCTGGAAAAAACACCCATAGGAGCAAAATGGTAAGGCTGGCCAGCAGTATAAATTTGTCGAACACTTGCATCGGTGGCGTGGGACGTGCGGGATGTTTCCTGCGTACCAACCAGTTTCGGGTAAAGGATGGAATGATCCGTCCACCTATGACAGTAATCATCATTATTGAAGTGGCTAAGCCTAACCGAATTCCGGTTCCCTTAAGCGCATAACCTTCAGTCAGTGCTTCAAAATGAAAAAGAATGTTGCCCAGCGTATAGAACGCCAGAAGCGCTAGAACGATCAGGTTATGCCAATTTTTACCTGCAATAATCTCACGCAAAACTAGACTACCCAGTAAGATTGGAAAGGCGATATCAAGCCCAGTTCCGAGCCAGACTGGGGAAAATGCGGAGGTAAAAATTGTGATCCGGCCCGCACACCAAAGTGCAAAGAACGCAGCTAACGGCCAGCCAACTATGGGCAGACGTCCCGTCCAATTCGGCACAGCGGTAAGCAGGAATCCCGCCAGAACGGCGCCAAGATATCCAAATAGAAATTCATGCGCGTGCCAGGACACAATATCGAAGTGAGAAGGTAAATAAAACGATCCGCTCAAAGCAAGCATCCAAACTAACATAGCTATAACAAGCCATATCGCGCCGAAAAAGAAGAATGGCAGAAATCCAAAGCTAAAGACCGCAGGTCCTTGCCAAGTCCGCATTCTTTCGGTTGAATACTGTGTCATTACGAGGGCTTCATGTTTGTCTGATAGTGTGGCCCGAGCTTATTGTGGAGGCGGGTGTCGTGGGTTGAAAAATGTCCGATGAACCAATCGCTAAGTAACTTGGCAAGGTCTTTGGACGATTTTTGTGGTGCGTGGCGCTGACAGTCCATTATGTCACGCAACACATCTAGAAGACGTTCATGATCTTTCTTGTGAGTATCTAACTGATCGTAGCCTGAGGTTCGCATAAGACGTTCTTCGTGAGCGAAATGCACCGAAATGCCGTGCAGCAAATCACCAAATAACTGGTCTATTACTTCTTCAGATTTATTTTCCAAGATCGCTTGCGCAGCCTTGTTGACGAGTTCAAGCAATTGCCTGTGTTCATAATCGACGGCGGGATCGCCGACGCTGAATACAGGTTTCCATTTAAGCATGACCATCTTTTTTTGCCTCTATTACCTAGTTAAAAACGAAGCCGCCGGCTTCCTCTTTGTAGTCTATAACAAAACTTTGGGCCGGTTTTAGGGACAGTTGCCGCGTCATAATCTTGGTGAATTCTATTTTTGCGGGGTCGTTGCGTAAACGCACTGTCAAGTCATAGTTGCCAGCGGGCAGTTCGAAACGTTGATAAACCCGTGAAGGGCCGGTGCCTAGAAGCCCCGTCGGTGGAAGGTTTTGCGCAAACAATGTTTCACCATTTAGATCAAGTTCGACATAGACTGGTGCACGACGGCTTGCACAAACCTGTTCGCGTCGCATGTTTTGTGGGAGTTCAGCCAGTTCAGCTTTGGTCTGATTGCGACAATCACGGATTCCGCTTTCTATGAAACTAAGACGAAGCAAGGCGTAATCTGCAGGTAGGCTTTGCCATACAAGCCCTGACGATAGTATCGCCGTACCCAAGATCATTACAAAGCTAAGGATTGTACCGAAAACGATCTGGTAAAAGCGATTACTCACTTTTTGCCTCTCTCACTAGATACAAAATTACTGGCCTTGGCGATATCTTTTCGGACCATTTGGCGGACATTTTCATAGCCAGGCATTTCATTAAGCCGCGCAGCAAAGGCATCAATCTCGCTCTCCAAGTAGTTTTCTTCAGTCGGGCCCGCCCAAACAGTCAGCACACGCTCGCGTGGTATGCGCGCGCGAAGATAAGGATCGCGCTGCTGCGCAAGTCGAAGCATAGTCCATTTTTTTCCTAATCGGTTATGGCATTCTCTCGCGGCACAGCCTACGAGGCAGACACCGTCAGCCAGCCCGCGACTGATGATAAAATCGACCATTGAGGGTGGGACCATCGCTACACAAGGTACTTCTACTCGAGCTACGGCCGGCTGGCCGCCAGCGCCGTGGCTGCACGCCAATGTGAGTACCCGGCTACTGCCGACTTGTGCAGACGGGGATTCAGAAACTTCGATAATACGGTCATGCAGCTTTGCTAAAGAATAGTCCGGCAAGTCAATACCGGTAATTAGATCACCTTTGCGCCGGAAAGGTGACGACGAAGGACAGGCTCCCATGCAGATGCCGCAAGCGACGCATTTCCTCGAGTTGACCGCTACCTCAAAACGAAAGTGTGCACCGTCGCTGCGTGGCTCCAAGGTTATTGCTTCGTAGGGACAGTCTTGGACGCAGCGTTCGCAACCATTGCAATGCTCCAGAAACACTTCAGCTGGCCGGTCGCCTGAGTTAGCTGGTATCCATGGCATTCCTATTAACAGGAGTGTGAACGCGGCAATCCCGCCCCAGATGACACCAGATGGCACCATCTCAACGAGCGGATAAAGGCCTAGTAGAAGCCAGTCAATATTGATACTTTGCGGGACTGTTCTGAGATCCGCAGCTGCCTGCATCGGCGCTGGAATAACCAATGAAGCAGTGACCAACGCAACTATTATGATGAATGCTAGCCCTTTTGGTGGGTGGGTCCGAGCTTCCGTAATGCGTTGAGTATGAATCCACATTAACATTAGCAGTATTAGGGGAATGGCAATGTGTAGGAACACCATCAATGTGAAGAAACGGTTTGAAAGCATGTCTGGTGACAGGAAATTGCGCGCGATGGGTTGCCCTAGAAAACCAAGAGTATCGACTAGCTCGGTCGTTGTGATGGCTACATATTGCGCAAGTTTGTCCCAGATCAACCAATATCCGGTAATACCCGAAAGATAGACAAACCATATGATGGGAACCCCTGTGACCCACGAGAACCAACGTGGGCCGTGATACCGCTCCATCGCAAACTCACGGATAAGGTGGGTGAACATCACCACAACCATCAGATCAGATGCGTACCTGTGCAGTGTCCGGGAAAGTCCCGCGTGCCACCAATGAACAGTGCTCAGCCTCCTAACTGAGTCGTAAGCTGCTGACACGCCGGTATCGAAGAAGATGAACAAATAAACTCCAGTAACGACTACAACCCAAAAGAGAAACCAACCAATTGACCCGAGATGCGCAAGCGGGTTCCAATCGGTGCCAAACGCCAGATCAAGGCAGCGCTCAACCCGATCAAAGCCACGCCTAAGCGAAGTGCGAAAACTAACCATCAAACGATTTTTCGAACATGCGCACTCAGCTCTTTTTTACCGCCCGGCTCCGTTCAAGCCAAAGCTTAATGATTATCCAGCCCATCAGAATGAGCCACGCAGCACCAAAAAATACACCGAATACAATGGCATAGTCGAACCGGTAGGCACTAGTTAGGGGATCATAGACCGTGCATAAAAAAACTAGTCTATCCCAGAGGTCCTCTGTCGCAAACGAGCGAGTGGTTCGGCCAAGCACAAGTTCTTTAAGGGGCTCAAATAGCATTGGTAACAAAAAATTCTGGCCGTACACCTGCCGATAAACCTTCCCCTCAGCGTCGAGGATTGTCGTTTGAGTTATATGAGCGAGACCACCTGCCGCAGCGCGGTACGAAAACCCAAGATCAGACAGCAACGCCTCAGTCGTAGTCTCTTCGGCGCTGGCAATATGCCAGCCTTCTATTCCTAAAAGACTGTGGGCTCCAGCAAATCTGGTTAATTGAGCTGGTCGGTCACCACTGGCATCAAAACCAAAAGTCAGGATGTTAAAGCTTTTGGTGCCAAGCGTTTTGCGAACCTCTTCGATCGATGCACTCAAGTGGCTAGTAACCAATGGACAAACCGACGCGCAACTGGTGTAAACAAGCGAAATGACCAAGGGTTTGCCACGAAACTGCGCCAGTGAAAGATCCCGCCCGCGATGATCATGCAATAGATAGGAGCCGGTTTGGTTGCCAATAGCTGCTTGGCTTTCTTTGAAGACAGTCTCGGAAACAAGATTTTCTGATAATGCGGGGGTTAACCATACTATAGTTACCACGGCAAGAGTTGCACATACTTTCAGGAAACTCATAGTGCGACCACTCTGTCGAGAATGACACCGAGACATAAAAGGGCAAATTGTAAAAGAGATGCCCTAAATGTTATCATTGCAGCCTCGCAATCGTTGTTGCGCATCAATACCCAACTGGTCTGAAGAAATCGCGCGCCACCTATTGCTGCGCAAACGCCATAAATCGGGCCCAATCCGTAAAGTAATGGCGAGAGTGAGACAATAACAAGAAAGAATACATGGATGAAGATTATTCTTCCCCAGACGGTGTGTTCAGACACAACTGGTAACATGGGAATACCCGCTCGGCGATAATCTCCATCTTTGGCGGCTACCAGCGCCCAGAAGTGCGGTGGTGTCCACAGGAAAAGCGCGGCGGCTAAAAGAATTGGTACGGGTTCAAAGACTGGACCAAAGTCTGGCGCAGCCGCAGCGGCACCAGCCAGCACCGCAAAACTGCCTGAAGCGCCACCAATAACAACGTTCCAGACACTGCTTCGTTTGAGCCACATGGTGTAAAGAAAGGCGTAAGTCACAGCGCCGAGAAAAACCAGCAGGGTAGCAAGCGTACCGCCCACCGACCAACCCATTAAGAGTGCTCCTACTGAAAGTAATCCGAATGTGATAGGCCAAATCAGACTGGGTTTCAATGTTCCGCATGCGAAAGGCCGGTTGTGGGTACGCACCATCAAACGGTCGCTATCGCGTTCAAAATACTGGTTAAAGGCGCCCGCTGCTCCGGATGCTCCCAATACGGCGAGTAAAAAGACAGAAGCCTCAATTCCGCCCATTGCGCCGCCGGCGGTTAGTATGCCAATTAGTGCTGCAAGGGTGACAAAGAATGCGATCCTCAGTTTCAGAATGGAGGCCGTCATTTTCAGCGCATTTTTCATGAGCCGTGCCCTTCTTTCCTATCGATCAGTTAAACAACCAGAGTTCCGAGAGGTATTTCCAATTTACGAAGTAGTAGAGTACGAAACATGCGAAAAAGATGGTCACCAGTACAATTGTTCCTTTGAGTTTCGGATGCCTTTCGCTACCGTATTCTGATACGGATTCTCGCCCAACGTTATGCAGCGGGAACGCCAATTTGGCTGTGGTGCCAGCGAGCTGCGGTCCTGCCAGGATCGAACCGACAACAACGAGAATAAACATCGCGCCACCGATTGCCGCTAAGATTGCGGATATTCCGTTTAGTCCCATCATCAAGTAGGCTATCGCTGGAAACTCGAACGCGTGTGGCGCGTCGGTCAACCCAATATCCCACTGTCTCCGAGGAACGCCAAGGGTACCTGCACCCATCATAAATAGCGAGATGCCTGCAGCACCAATACCAAAGAAATATGGCTGCAGTCTTGCGATTGTTGGCCATAAGATGTCGCGCTGAAAAATCAGTGGAATAAGCATATATGTGCCCGCCATGAAAGCTAGTGTTGTCCCCGCAACGACAGTGCCATGGAAGTGGCCTGGCACGTAAATTGTGTTGTGCATCAGTACATTCAGTTGTTCGGTGCCGAGCACGACGCCGGAAATGCCACCAATAAAGCCGAACATCACGAGGCTAAGGAACATGCCTGAAAATGCGGGATTGCCCCATGGCGCTTTTGTTAACCACTCGAACCAGCCTCGGTCATAGCCATTGCGGCGCTGCGCTGCTTCGATTGAACCAGGCACTGTCAGCCCGTGGATCAACGATCCCAACACTGCCAAATACATCATGTAAGAGGTGTTGATAATTTTCCAACTTGAACTCATCCCTGGCTCAGCCAAAAGATGATGGGCCGATGCAAGCTGCAAAAATAAAATATACATGAAAAAGGCCATGCGACTTACTTTTTCCGACAGCGGCTTGGCGCCGAGGTAAATAGCCGCAATTGCGTACCAAATTGACACATGCGCTGACACGTTGATTTGCTGGCTGGAATGACCCATACCCCACCAGACCACTTTATACATCAGCGTATCGATACCGCCGATCAAACCCAGCGACCAAAGCCAAGTCGGTATTAGAATGATTGCTCCCGATGCCAGTGTGAAAACAGCAATTATTGCGGCTGTGATAGCCCCAAATGAAACGAGCGGCACGGAACCTCGATAAGTGTTCTCTGCCTTCGCTACGACAAGTGTTGCGAAGAAAATGATCACGGCCAAAAGCGCGCCTACCGCAAAAGTTATCAGTGACAGGTAAAACCAGTGTGACGCCATCATCGGTGGGTAAGAGGTGAACATCACAGTGCTATCACCGCGCAGAACCGCGTAATTTGCCATCACTGCGCCGATGACCATCAAGACGAACGCCAGCCAAGCGATTTTTGGAGCTGCAAGGCGTGCGCCTAATAATACTGCTGAGGCAAAATAGAGCACTGCAATTTCAAAGAAAATTATCCAAAAAATTAGCACGTTCGCACCATGTCCAGTTAACACTAGATAAAACCACTCCGCCGGCAGCAGCTGAATAGCCGGCCAGCGCGTAAGCGCTACACCGAGCCCCATCAGCCCACCCAGCAATAGGAAAATCACAGCTGCTATTGCGTTCACTTTGATCAGTATCTCAGCATTACTTTCGATGCGAAGACCGCTGAATCGACACGTACGGTAATTTGCGTCGATATTAGCTATCGGTACGACACCTTGATCTATACTGGTCATGAGGCTTCTCCCTTAATCGACAACGCGGATCCGACCGGTCATGGAATGATGCCCAATACCGCAGAATTCATTGCACACGACGCCGAAAATACCTGTTTCCGTGGGTGTAAGTGTGAAGACGTGTTCGTATCCCGGGTGCACCGAAATATTTATGTTGGTGGGTTGCAATGAAAAGCCGTGCTGCCAATCTGCCGAAGACAAGTGGAACCGGTAGGCAACGTCTTTCTTCAGCTCCAGTACGGGCCAGAATTCCCATAGCCTTGCCAACATGTAGACATCGCCGCCCTCTGGCGGTATGACTACCGGCACTCCGTTCTCCTCAATTAATTCGCCCGTACCGTCAGTTTTCTGATACTCTTCAGCAAACGCGCTTACTTTATTTTCGAAGGCTGTTGGAGAGACGCGATAGGTTTCTGAAGAAAGATTTTGATCACCGATAAAATGCCAGGCGATCATGAAGAAAAACATGAAGAGCCCCCAAAGGAACGCCACAATAATCCAAGCAAGTTCTATATTTTGAACTGGCTCATTCCACCAAAGCCGGTTCGAAGGCGGGGTAATTGCCATAATCTATCCAATTCTATTTTGCTAAGATTGAAAAATTATTGCCCAACAGGAATAGAGGCGACTTCCATCACGCCCCAAATGATATATAGCACTGCTGGTATGGTGACGCCCAAGAAGAGTAGCAAAAACGGGTTATCAAGCACACTTTGCATTGTAGGAGGCGACTGTTCTGGAGTATCTGACTCTGACGCTTCGTTCATAATTTTGGAACTTTCCATAAATAATTGCCCTTTTATCTTGAACATTGAAGTGTCGTTTGAAGTGTGAGGAGTCGACTGCTTCGCTTACTAGTGTTTTCGGCTTCCGCAAGTATGCCACTTTGATCCATTTGAAGTTGTCGGTGAACCCTTTTTTGCACCCACCACATCGTTTATTTTGCTCAACGGCCGTCATTTTTTCGGAATTCAGACAACTGAACTAATTTTGATATAATACAAAGAACAGCAGACCGAATTGACCTAAATCAAATACTTAGCAGAGGGCTGGAATTAACTCTTTTTAAATAATTATACTCGGCATATGAGAGTGGTGATCCGTATATTGCATTTGCAATCCAGGCGGGCCTAGCGCCACCCGGGGCAACCAAAGATACGCACAAA
>DLZA01000158.1:0-551 GCA_003447515.1 Paracoccaceae bacterium | reverse complement strand
GATACGCACAAAGGCATCCGTAACCGCTGTAAGTCGGTGGTTCTGGGCACCAATTATGGCATGAGTGCATACGGAGTTGCACAGGCCGCAAAAATCCACGAACTGGAAGCGAAGTCGCTGCTCCAAAAGCACCGTGAGACCTATCGTAAGTTTTGGGCCTGGGCCGAAAACAACAAAGATCGTGGATTGCTCGGCCTTAAATTGGAAACCTGCTTCGGCTGGCCCATCCAAGTGACCGCAGGTGATGTAAAGGCCAATACGTTCTTGAACTGGCCAATGCAGGCGCATGGCGCAGAGATGATGCGCATTGCCTCTATCCTTGCAGTCGAGCGCGATATCAAACTCTGCGCTCCGATACATGACGCTCTTCTGATTGAGGCACCCAGTGATCGAATAGATTCAGAGGTCGTAAGGCTGAAAGAATGTATGTCTGAAGCCAGTGAGGCAGTCTTGGGCGAGGGTAAAATTTGCAGGGTTGATGCAGATATTGTCCGCCATCCAGATCGCTACATGGACGAACATGGCCATCAAATGTGGGACCAAATCATGGG
>DLZA01000099.1:758-3584 GCA_003447515.1 Paracoccaceae bacterium | reverse complement strand
CGGCGAAACAATCACTATTTTTCAAAGGTGACAAAGTTCCTAAAATACGCTACCGTAGATGTTGGTTCGGATATTACAGATCATCTTGGAAAACGGCTCGATAGCGGCGAAGCGGTTAGTGTAACCTGGTCTGTGCAGGAGTGCTAGAAAACCGCTGAAAGCCACGGTTTTTTATATTTTCTCTGCTCCGTTCAGCTCGAGCGCCTACATCCCTGAACGTTTTTAAACTTTATCGTAACAATTCTAAAAAACCAAATCTAACAAAAATTTTTCAGTCTTTTCAGCCCTGCATTCTGGGCATAGCAGGTTTTCAAAAATATTTGTTGAAACCATGTGAAATGCAATTATTTCTGCATTGCAGCATAAAGGAAAAGGAAATCGATTTGGCTTTTACTGATACACATAACTCTCCAATATTGGCATCACTTCAGGACGTACTGAATACGCTTTGGTCAAGCCTTGAGAATTTGTTCTTCCTGTCCACCAAACGGGTACAAATCAAACAGTTAACCCAGGCAATGCAGAGGATGAACGATGTGCAGCTCGCCAAAATCGGGATTACACGCTCCGAAATCGAAGACTATGCATGCGTGACGATCCGAGTTTTTAGGTAGAGCCAGTTTTCATTGCACATTCTGGTTCTCACCAACGTCCAGCACACGACCGTGATAAAACGGCAAAACCGCTTTTCAAAAGGGCTTGGCATCCTTTCACGCAGAACTGTTTTGTCAGCAAACCCACCAGATAGGTGTTTGGCCGGCGGCCAGAGGGTCAATTAACTTACGTAGATGGTTGGTCTCAATGTCACTTAAAATTTGGGCGTTAACGACGTTAAAGAAGTGCCTTGATTGGGTCCAGAACAAACTCTTTTGGCATAGCAGAAGCGAACTCAGTACGTTTAAACTGCTGTGCAACTGTTACCGTTATTCACTTGCCCTCCAAGCCTGACACGCTAAAACTCCCACATGGAACGCACGACACAAACCATCATTGAGCGCTGCGAGGCTGCAAACCTTCGTATGACGGAACAGCGTCGCGTGATTGCAAGGGTTTTGCAAAACAGCATGGACCATCCCGATGTCGAGGAGCTCTACACGCGCGCCTCCGCTCAAGACGCAAGCATTTCCATCGCTACAGTATACCGCACTGTCAAACTATTTGAAGAATCAGGCATCCTTGACCGGCTGGAATTTGGAGATGGCCGGGCGCGATATGAGGACGCAGAGCGCGATCACCACGACCACTTAATTGATCTCACCACGGGCAAAGTGATCGAATTCGTCGATCCTGAAATCGAAAAGCTACAAGAACGCATCGCTGCTAAGCTTGGCTATACCCTTCGCGGTCACAGGCTGGAATTGTATGGCACACCCACAAACAAAGCTCGAGACAAAAAGTGAGCAGAACCAAAGCCTCAGACACGCTCCGCGCGATCGGATTGATGGTGCTGTCTATGGCAGCTTTTGCCACCGCAGACAGCCTGATTAAGGTCAGTTCTTCTTTTCTCCCAGGCTCGCAGATTTTGACATTCATGGGGATAGGTGGCACTTTGATTTTCTCCGTCGCATGCGTCTTCAAAGGCATCCCGCTTGTATCAAAAAGCATCCTGCACCCAGCGGTCATTGCGCGTGCAATTTCAGAAATCATTGCCACCTGTGGTTTCCTCATGGCGCTGACTTTGCTGGACTTTTCTATAGCATCTTCCATCCTTCAGGTGGCCCCTCTGATTGTTACCTTTGGAGCTGCAGTTCTACTGCGTGAAACAGTTAGTTGGCGACGTTGGTCAGCTGTAGCCTTTGGCTTTATTGGCGTTCTCTTCGTGCTCAATCCCACAGGCAATGACGGGAACCTGTTCGCAGCAAATCCTACAGGTACAATCCTCGCACTTATCGGCGTCTGTGGCCTTGCGGGCCGCGACCTCACTACGCGTTTTATCCCCAAAGATGTACCAAACATGCAAGCCGCGGCTTGGGGCTTTGTGGTTATTATTATCGCAGGCGGCATCCTCTCAATGTTTGGCGAGCCTTGGGTTTACCCGTCTATAACTACCATGATCTTTATCATTGCACTTGTCAGCTTTGCTTGCGTCGGTTATCTCGCCATTACAGCTGCTATGCGCATCGGTGATGTGTCTGCCGTCGCACCGTTTCGATACACTCGCATTGTTTTTGCATTTATTCTTTCTGTAACCGTCTTTGGTGAAACGCTTACCGCACGCACTTTGATTGGAGCCTTCATCATCGTAGCCGCTGGCATCTACGTATGGCTCCGAGAAACAAAACACTCTATTTCCCTTCAATCTAATGCTTAATCAGGTTAAGTGACTGGGATTAATTTCACGGAAGAGGTCCAAATGTCCGCCATTATCGAAATCACTGGCCGCGAAATCCTAGATAGCCGGGGCAACCCCACCGTCGAAGTAGACGTGCAACTTGAAGATGGCACATGGGGCCGTGCGGCCGTACCATCCGGCGCATCCACAGGTGCGCACGAAGCAGTTGAGCTGCGCGATGGCGACAAAAATCGATACATGGGTAAAGGTGTCCTGAGAGCCGTAGATGCCGTGAATGGTGAAATTGCGGAAGCGTTGATTGCTTACGATGCCACGCGCCAGTTGGTAATCGACAATGTGATGCTTGATCTAGACGGCACGCCCAACAAATCACGCCTTGGCGCAAACGCAATCCTTGGTGTGTCGATGGCCGTTGCCAAAGCCGCCTGCCAAACTCTGAATCAGTCACTATATCGCTATATAGGCGGTACCTCCGCGCGAATGTTGCCCGTACCCATGATGAACATCATCAATGGCGGCGAGCATGCGGACAA
>DLZA01000099.1:0-401 GCA_003447515.1 Paracoccaceae bacterium | reverse complement strand
TCTGCAAGTAACGTACATGAGGCCATCCGTATGGGAGCGGAGGTGTTTCACACCCTCAAACAAGAACTTTCAGACTCAGGCCACAACACCGGTGTTGGCGATGAAGGCGGCTTTGCTCCAAACCTATCCTCTACCACAGACGCACTTGATTTCATCATGAAATCTGTCGAAAAAGCAGGCTACAAACCTGGGGAAGACATATACCTCGCACTCGATTGCGCAGCGTCTGAATACTACGAAGACGGCCTGTATAACTTTAAGGGCGAGGGCAAAAAACTATCTTCTGGCGAAAATGCCGATTACCTGGAAAATCTTGTGGATCAATATCCAATTATTTCTATCGAAGACGGAATGCATGAAGATGATTGGGACGGGTGGAAAACTTTGACGGACAAAATTGG
>DLZA01000306.1 GCA_003447515.1 Paracoccaceae bacterium | reverse complement strand
TATCTCGGGATCGTCCGCTCCCGGCTGGTTAAATTCCTCAGATGCTGGAATAATATATGCTACCAAGACTTTTAGTACTGCTTGCTCATTCGGCGTGAAGGGATTTTGGGTCAATGTATCACTTCCTTAGTCAAATAGATTTGCAAGACGTTGCTTCATCTGGTCAGCAATATAAAGCGCTAGAGCCTGCAACGTACTCGTTGGGTTTGCAGCTCCACTGGTTACAAAGATACTACCATCAACGATAAAAAGGTTGCGTACATCGTGCGAACGGCCCCACTCATTCACAACCGATCTTACAGGATCATGACCCATGCGGGCCGTCCCCAAGAGGTGCCAACCTGCCAATGGAATTGGTGACATGGTTATTATCTCTTTTGCTCCAGAAGCTTCCATAACTTCAGTTCCGCGTTCGATCGCATGCGCCATCATAAGCTTACTGTTCTCACTCAAACTATAAGATATGCATGGCGCGGGGATGCCGTCACTGTCGGTTAGCGCCGGATCCAATGTAACACTGTTGTGCTCTTCGGGCAGATCTTCACAGATTGCAAAAAGGCTGGTCACCTTATCCTGTAATTTGCGAAATGATCTGTGATGATCCGAACCCCAAGGGATTTGGCCCCAGCTCATACCTGCCAGGGCCGTACCAACTGGGCCCATCCCACGTGACGTCTCGAACGTATAGCCACGCACAAACCCGCGATTGGGATCAGTCTCATAGAATTGCTGGCTCAAAATGCTCTTATGCGGCCCATTATGCCCATCCAGCGGCTCATTGAAGACACCTTGAATACTCGCGTAGGGATGAAACATTAGATTCTTACCCAACAATCCACTACTGTTGGCCAACCCGTCGGGAAAATTTTTAGAGGTAGAATTTAACAAAAGCCGGGGTGTGCCAATGCCATTGCTCGCCATGATCACAACATGTGCTGCCTGGAATTTTTCCTCTCCAGATGCGTCAAAGTAGATCGCACCAGTTGCCATCCCGTCGTCGTCCACTGTCACCTTTCGCACACGGCAATGTGTGCGCAATTCTACACCTTTTCTTAAGGCTTGTGGCCAGTAGGTCAAGTCAACCGATCCTTTGGCTCCTTGCGCACAACCACTGATGCAAGCTCCCAAATTAATGCATTTGGCCCGACCTTCGTAATCCTCAGTCGCAATGGCTAGATCGCAAGGCCACCAGTGCCAACCCTTCGCATTGAAGCCTTCAGCCAACTTACGCCCAGAACGCCCCATTGGTGTTGGCGGCATCGGCGGGAATTTTCCACCAGGATATGCTGTATCACCAGCAAGCCCAGAAACTCCCATCATGCGGTCATTTTCTGCAAAATATGGTTCCAACATTGTATAGTCGACCGGCCAATCATCAGCAACACCATCCAGTGTGTGCACACGAAAGTCAGATGGATGAAGACGGGGAAAATGAGCGGCGTACAATACAGTGCCCCCACCCACACCGTTAAAATTTGTTACTTTGATAGGCGAGGCATCATCATTAATTGGATAGTCCTCAGACAAGCCGCGCGCGTTGGGGCTAAGTGCGAAATCACCCATGCGCCGTGCTTCCCAGTCCCGACCTGTTGTTGGGAACGTTCGTTGATTTGGCGTGCCACCTTGCTCGAGGCATAATATTCGCATCTTAGTGTCAGCCAAACTCCATGCAACCGCAGCACCAGAAGCGCCAGCACCTATAATTAAGACGTCAACGGGATTATGTGTCATGGGGAATAATATCCTTGCAATGTAAGACGGAACAACCTGTGATGATGTTACCAACATGCCTCTACAAATATCGTGGTTTGTCTGGCTTGTCGCTCCCAATCAATCATGAATGGACTTTTAGCTTTGCAGCAAAAAGAGATTTTTGCCCGCGACAGGAACGATTGTACCAACTGCTCTGGCCTTGCACCAAAATTGCAATCCACGCCCGGTGGTGGTGAAAATGAAAAGCCATAGCCCGATAGTCCAAAAGACTTGACGGATTTTGCCTTAAAAATCCTGATTTCATTTTTATGAATTATTTTGGCGATTCGTAATAGGGATTCCTTTCTTTATTAATTACGCAAGCTTTAGAATCTTCCTTCCAACTTTACGCGAGGTCTCTTGTACATCACTGGTCAGAGAACGATCTCGATCAAATTGGGCCCATGGCAAGCCAATCCATCCGCTAATGCACTTTCCAAACCCTCACAATCTGTTACGCGCACAGCTGATACGCCCATGGATCGAGCCATATCCACCCAGTCGAGAGCAGGCCTGTCTAGGCTAAGCATATCTATTGCTCGTGGACCGGGATTGCCAACGCCGACGTTTGTCAGCTCTCCGCGCAAAATTGCATAACTGCGGTTGGCGAAGACCAAAGTTGTCACGTCAAGGTTTTCACGCGCCATCGTCCAAAGTGCCTGTACGGTATACATCGCAGAACCGTCACCCGTGAGTGCCATCACTCGTCGATCGGGGCATGCGATTGCGGCTCCAATTGCGGCGGGCAAACAATAGCCAATTGAACCTCCACAGTTATTCAACCAGGTGTGTTTTGCAGCGCCCTTGGTGGCTGGGAAAAAGGCCCGTCCTGTTGTTACTGATTCATCAACAATAATCGCGTTTTCTGGAATGGAGCGAGCAATCAGCGCAGCAAGCGTGTTGAGATTAATGGGGCCATTTGGACGTTCAGGCAATTCTGCACTAGCCAAATTCACCGGAGTTGAATCACAAGAGCAAGTCGCATCCGATAATGCATTTAAAGTAGCCGTCAGATCAGCACTCACATCTGCTAGTGTGAGTATTTCAGCACCTTTACGAGTAAGGATTGCCGGTTTTTCTGGATATGCAAAGAAACCAACAGGCGCGCGCGCGCCTATCAATACAATGCGCTTGAACGGCTCCAAGACCTTCAGAGCAATATCAATTGGGTATGGCACTCGATCGATTGACACCCGTCCAGCACCTCTTTCTAAGCGCGCGTTTGACCACTCCGATAAAAGATAACAACCGGTTTTCGCAGCAATCCGTCCGGCAACTTGCAAATTGCTTTCTGTTAGAGCCGTTCCCCCCAATAGCAGCAGTGTCTCGGGACCATTGAGCATCTCAGCCGCTCTGATGAGGGATTCCTGATCGAAAAGAGGAGGAAATGACGCAGTCAACTCGCCATGGACCAAGCCGCCCTCATCCCAAGCCGTATCACTCGGCAAAATCAGGGATACAATCTGCCCTGGTGTGACCTTAGCCGCTTGCACAGCTTCAGCAGCATCTTTACCAACGGTTCTTGCTGACTGCGATGTTCGCACCCAATGTGAAACAGGCCGCGCAATGCCCTCGATATCCGACGTCAGGGGCGCATCCAGCGCAATATGTGTAGAAGCGTGCTCGCCAATTATATTTACAATCCCTGATCCCGCCTTCTTGGCATTGTGCAAATTGGAAACACCATTTGCCAAGCCTGGTCCAAGGTGCAACAACGTGGAGGCGGGTTTCCCAGCCATCCGGTAGTATCCATCTGCAGCCCCAGTCGCCACGCCTTCTTGTAAAACCAAAACTGATCGCATACCTGCTATGTGATCCAATGCTGCAACAAAATGCATTTCGGATGTACCAGGATTAGTAAAGCAAACTCTCACATCATTCGCCAACAACGTGTTTACAAGGCTTTCTGCCCCATTCATTTTCGAACTCAACAACCGCTTTCCTTCTCCCAGAAGGGTAATCTTAAATCTTTCTTAAGGATTTTTCCGATGGTGCTTCGAGGCAGATTTTTGCGAATTTCCACTGCGGACAAGCGTTGGCTTTTACCCAAAATTGCATTGGCACGTTGCAGAATATCACGATTATTCAGTGTTGAGCCATGTTGCAATACTACAATCCCAAAAGGCGTTTCGCCCCAGACATCAGATGGTATACCTATTACGGCAGCATCGATCACATCAGGATTATCGAGCAATGCCATTTCCAAGTCATTTGCGTAAATGTTCAATCCACCAGAAATTATCATGTCCTTTTTTCGGTCTGACAACAACAAAAAGCCGTCTTCGTCAAAAGACCCCATATCGCCAGATCTAAAGTAAATTTCACCTAGTTCGTTGCGCCAAATATAATCTGCTGTAAGGTCATCACGACCAAAGTACCCTGCCATCATTGTTGGCCCCCGACCACAAATCTCGCCTACTGCACCTTCTGGCACTTCGTTTCCGTCCGTATCAATAAGCCGAATATCGTTTCCCGGGGCAGGTTTACCGACAGTGTGCAGTTTAGTCGGGTTTTCATCACCCACTAGCACAGTCACACCACCACCCTCTGTAAGGCCATAATATTCGATCAATTTGCCCGGGAACCGCGCTAAGACATCTTGTTTTAGATCCAACCTCAGAGGTGCAGAGGTTGAAAACTTTACGCGCATCGACGATAGATCGAAACTGTCAAAATCAGGTTCATCCATGATGCGCTTGTACTGTA
>DLZA01000387.1 GCA_003447515.1 Paracoccaceae bacterium | reverse complement strand
GAATTGCATTTTGGTGGATCCCTGAGAGATTTTTCGTATCAAGCCTCTATTGGAGCGTTTTGCGCTAGTAGGGCGTAAAAATTTGAGAAGTTGTTTTCTAGGTTGATGGTGATCCTAGGTGCGAAGTTGGCAAAACTGACTTCGTTTCTCGCGCGCTGATCGGATTTCTTAAAGGCTGCTATGTGCAATCTCTACGCCGCTGCGTTAATCTTGGATTTCAACAAACACCAGCATAGGCTTGAGTTTGGTTAACAAAGGACTTCGTTGTGCAATATTATTCGTTACTAGATTTAAGTCCCATTCCAGAGGGTAAAACTGAAGTGGACGCGTTGGCCAATACGGTTGGGTTGGCGCAAGCGGCTGAGAGGCTTGGTTATCACCGCTTTTGGTTGGCGGAACATCATAACATGCCTGGTATTGCGAGCGCAGCTACGTCCGTTGTGATTGGGCATGTAGCAGGAGCAACTGAGCATATCCGTGTAGGTGCTGGGGGCATTATGCTGCCTAATCATGCGCCATTAGTGATTGCTGAGCAGTTTGGCACGCTTGCGACGCTCTACCCCGACCGGATTGATTTGGGTCTGGGAAGAGCCCCTGGCACAGATATGGGAACGGCCCGAGCATTGCGCAGACACATGGAGCAGGCAGATAGCTTCCCGCAAGATGTTGTGGAGCTGCTGGGTTATTTTGGAGACGCTAAGGGCGCACAAGTGCAAGCGATTCCGGGGCGAGATACCCATGTGCCTGTTTGGATTCTTGGATCGAGCCTTTATGGTGCACAGCTTGCGGCGCATTTGGGGCTGCCCTATGCGTTTGCGTCTCATTTTGCTCCTGCCATGTTGGAGCAAGCGGCAGAAATTTATCGGCGAGGTTTCCAGCCCTCTGCCTATCTTGCACAGCCCTATTTTATCATGGCTGCGGGTATTTGCGCAGCTGAAACGGATGAAGAGGCTACGCGGTTGCGTTCGTCGCAACAAATGGCGTTTGCGCGGTTAAGGAGCGGTGCGCCGGGGAAATTACCATTGCCTGTCGAAGATGTTACGAAACATATTCCTAGCCATGTTTTAGCAGAAGTTAATCAAGCTTTAGGTTGTTCAGCTTGTGGATCAAGGAACACAGTTAAAAGCCAGTTGACGCAGTTGATTGAAAATTTTGAGCCAGACGAATTGATGGTGACAGGAATGATCCATGATCCGGCTGCGCGGGTGCGGTCTTTTGAGATTGCCGCTGGAGTGTTGAAAGAAATGCAGGTAGGAGTTTAATTTTGTGTGTCATGCTTTGTGAAGGCAAGGCAGCGTATTCTGCTAAGCCATCTATACCTGCGTAAGAAACCAACCGTTGCCCTACTCGCATGTTTGTCACATCCACGCCTATCTCTTCGACAGTGCCTGAAATCTCCATGCCAAGCGTGTAAGGAAGCGGTGGCTTTTCCTGATATGAGCCTTTGATCATTAATAGATCACCAAAGTTCAGCCCACATGCTGCTACGCGCACCAGCACTTAATCAGATGCAATTTTTGGCTGTTCCACATTTTTAAGTTTGATGGGTTGATTGTAGCTTATCACTTGCATCGCCCGCATTTTTTTCTTTCTGTTGATTTTTTATGAGATGAACTGGACCGTCATATTGCTAGAAAACTGACGTTTTAAGTATTGGACTATTCACTTTAAATTATTTTAAATCATCTTGTTTTAGATGGTTACATAATTTTTTTTGAAAAGTTGAAAATACCTAGAACAGGTAAGTTAGTGGACCTTAGATTGCACCACTGAATCATTATAAGATTATTGGATTGCCAATAATTTACTTAACGGCTCTGCCGTAATGCTACTTTATGTAATAGTGTGCCATGTGTGATATTTTAGAACAAGGAATGGTAAATTTGTGCTAAAGCGGCTCTCAGAGTCATCACGGGTGACTTTAACCATGAAATATCCCGTGGGTCGCCATGTCGCAAAATGCGTCAACCACCGTTGATGAGTGCCTGATGTCAAACGATGATTTTAGGTTAACTAAGTTGGGGTCAAGTCCCAAAAATATTAAGCATGTGAAGCAGGTAAAAACTGTAGAAATATTTTTAATCTTTGGGACATCGCCGAGGGGCTTGGTTGGATGATGTTCCATTCAATTTTCTGGAAAAGCCAACAGCGCAAGTTCTTTGATCTGAAATCCGCTTCGAACGCCTTTGATTGATCTTGGTTCTAAGATGTGAGACATCGGTGGGAAGCCCCAACCGGTGGAGCCATTAGTGACACAGTTTAACCTTTTTTCGTCAACCTTAGAAGCCGAACTCTTGTCGGTTGCGCACGAGCTTGCCGATGCGGCACGTCCGATAGCGTTGCAGTATTTTCGTAAGCCTGGGCAAAACGTGAAAAATAAACTCAATGCTGATTTTGATCCCGTAACCGTAGCAGATCAGGGTATCGAGCAGGCAATGCGTGGAATTTTGGCATCACGACGTGCACAGGACGGTATTTTTGGTGAAGAGTTTGGTCAATCGAAGGGTACCAGCGGCTTGACTTGGGTCCTTGACCCAATTGACGGAACAAGAGCGTATATTTCTGGTCTGCCGACGTGGGGCGTGCTGATTGCTGTGGGTAATAACGAAGGTCCACAAATTGGGATAATCGATCAACCTTTTACTGGAGAACGCTTCATTGGTTCGTCAAGCGGGGCAGAGTGGACACGCGGGGAAGAACGAATAGCGTTGAATGTTCGTAAATGTGAAACATTAGCAGGCGCAACTTTGTTTACAACGTTTCCAGAAGTGGGCTCAACATCTGAACGTCTAGCCTTTGAACGTGTGCGCGATCAGGTGAAACTTACGCGCTATGGTGTGGATTGTTATGCCTATGGTTTGATTGCAGCAGGGCAAACCGATTTGGTCATAGAAGCCGGCCTAAACTCTTACGACCTGCAAGGGCCGATCGCAGTAATCCAAGCAGCTGGTGGTATTGTTACCAATTGGCAGGGCGGTCCTGCGCATCACGGTGGCACAGCTCTCGCTGCAGGAGATGCGCGCGCGCACGCAGCAGCACTCGAATTGTTGAAGAATTAAGGCTGGATGCCACTCCAGATATTCATGGTTTCAAGCGATATAGCGCCCGTCGCAATGATGGACACGAGGATGGCCCAAATCACCAAAGAAATAGCTGTAACGATCAAGGCCCGTTTGCCTAATTGTGGATTAGCGGGTGCTGATGGCGATGTTCCAGGTACTACGTTGTTTTTGTCCCCTTGACTGGGTTGATGGAATGGCAAAACCAAAAATAGGATCATAAACCAGACGACGGCAAATAGAACGAGTGCTGCACCAATGGTCATTTACAATTGCTCCAATTCTACAAGTGTACCTGTAAAATCTTTGGGGTGAAGAAATAACACTGGTTTGCCGTGTGCGCCAATCTTTGGATCGCCTGTGCCCAAAATTCGTGCTCCGGACGCTTTCAGCGTATCACGGGCAGCAAGAATATCGTCCACTTCGTAGCAAATGTGGTGAATGCCACCGGAGGGATTCTTATCTAAAAATCCTTGGATTGGTGAGTTTTCCCCAAGTGGCTGAAGTAATTCAATTTTTGTGTTGGGCAGCTCGATAAAAACGACTGTCACACCATGATCGGGCTCATCCTGTGGTGGGTTTACTTTTGCACCAAGCGTGTCGCGGTATTGTGCGCTCGCAGACTCTAAATCTGGGACAGCAATGGCGACATGATTTAAGCGTCCAATCACAGGTTTTCTCCAATCCTAGGGATTTGTCTCTTTTGTCGTCTTGTGGTAATGAAGGCAACGCGACAAAGAGTGCCAGGTGCAGATAATTCGGGCATGTAAAGATGTGCGGTTACAAATTGATTTCAAATCAAGTCCCCAGGAAATGAAATAGGATATTTTGACCTTTTTCAATTCACACAAAGTGATCTAAACACCGTATATGTCGTGGTCGGACCTCTTACGTCGGATTGGGAGTGGAACTCACGTCAAGAATCGGCATTAGTGGGAGCTATGAAAAATATTCTGAACCCGCTGCGTGGCATTGGTATGCCTGCGCACAACGGCCTAGCAGATGGCGAGATTAGCGCTGATGCAAGCCTCGTAATATCTCTTTTGCAACATTGCCCGGCTCATGAGCCGACCCCGCTCGTGGATTGTCCCAAATTGGCGGCTCAAATTGGAATTAAATCACTGCATATGAAAGACGAACGCCAGCGTATGGGACTTGGCAGCTTCAAAGCGCTGGGGGCAGCTTTCTCGATTGCAAAAGCGGCACACAAAAAAATTGGGGATGGGATTGTTGATCCTACTGTTGCAAAAACTGCACTGAAGGGAACAGTCTTCGTTACGTCGAGTGCAGGAAATCATGGGCTTTCAGTTGCAGCAGGAGCCAATATTTTTGGTGCAAAAGCTGTAATTTTCTTATCAGTTCACGTTCCAACTAATTTTGCAAATCGTTTGCGAGCTATGGGTGCACAGGTCGAAATTTCTGGTGATGATTATGAAGCTAGTATGGCCGCCGCAATGGAAGCCGCAAAAGTGAATGGGTGGACGTTATTGTCAGACAGCACATGGGTCGAAGATACGACAGGGCGCGACATCATGGAAGGATACCTAGCTTTATGTGAAGAAATGATATCCCAATACGGTGATGCTCCAAGCCACATATTTTTGCAGGCTGGCGTGGGTGGTTTGGCCTCTGCAGCTACTGTCGCAGCGCGCAAAATGTGGGGAAATAAGCCTCACATTACAGTAGTTGAGCCGACAGCCGCCCCAGCATTGCAGGCGAGTATAGAACAAAAAACGCCTGCGCTGACGTCAGGGCCGCCCTCCAATATGGGCCGACTGGATTGCAAAGAACCATCCCACTTGGCGCTGAAAGCATTAGCGCGGGATGCAGACGCATTTTTGACCCTTGACGATGAGTTTGTTGCAGCTGAAATTTGTCAGTTAAAAGCCTTCGGTTTAGAGACCTCACCGTCGGGTGGCGCGGGGTTTGCGGCGACGGTTGCAATGGCTAAAGAATTGGGCCCCGATGCACGAGTGTTAGTAATCCTTTCAGAGGGGGCTGCGGATGACTGATTTTTCAGTCTCAGAGTTCGAAGCGCGGCTGATACGGGCGCAGGCAGCAATGACTGTCGAGGGATTTGACGCGCTGTTTTTGAATACTGAAGCAGAATTTCGCTATTTTACTGGATTTCGCAGCCTTTTTTGGCAAAGTCCAACGCGCCCTTGGTTCGTTATTGTACCACAATCGGGTGAGTTGACTGTGGTGATTCCGTCCATTGGTACGGATTTAATGCAACGAATGTGGGTCAATGATATCCGTACATGGCCGAGCCCCCGTGGTGAAGATGAAGGCGTGAGCCTGTTGATTGAAGCGCTGGGCGCGTTTGACCGCATTGGAGTGCCTATGGGAGAAGAGTCTAGCCTGCGTATGAGCTTAACAGATTTTCGTGCCGTTGAAGCTAGCATCAAAGGCCGTTTTACTGATTGCTCTCATTTGATTAAAACATTGCGAACAAAGAAATCTGAGGCGGAGATTAATTTGCATCGTGAGATATGCCGCATTGGATCCAACGCTTTTGCCCGATTGCCAGATGTAGCAAACGCTGGTGATCCGCTTGCGGACGTGTTTCGTAAGTTCAAGATCACACTTCTTGAAGAAGGTGCTGAAGAAGTGCCTTACCTTGTGGGTGGTGCTGGGCGTGGTGGATATCATGATGTAATTTCGCCCCCAGGGAGGACGCCAATTTTGGATGGCGACGTTGTGATGCTGGACACTGGATCCACATTGCAGGGATATTTCTGTGATTTTGATCGAAATTTCGCAGTTGGGACAGCGCTTCCAGAGGCGCAGGTTGCACACCAGAAGCTGTGGGATGTGACGCAAGCAGGAATTGAGTCCGCAAGACCGGGAGTTACCTGTGCTGAATTATTTGTAGCGATGTCTAAAATTTTAGGCGGAACATCAGATATTGGGCGTATTGGACATGGATTGGGCATGCAGTTGACAGAATGGCCATCAATCGCAGCTCATGATCAAACAGAATTAAAAGCGGGGATGGTAATGACACTGGAGCCGTCTTTGATGATTGATGAGAAGCGCATGATGGTGGTGGAAGAGAATATTCTTATTACCGATGGTGCGCCAGAACTACTGACCAAGCGAGTTAGTCGAGATTTAGTGGTAATTTGATGGCGCAGGTTTTTGAAACAGATGACGGGCTTGGTGACGCGCTCGGGCTGGTAGTTTTGGCCACCGATGAAACTATGGAACCTGAGTTGGCTTCTGTGTTTTCCCCATCCCGTTTGCCCGTCTATCACACGCGCATTCATTTCGAGGAAGAGGTTACACCAGAAACTCTCGGGCGGATGGAGAAAGACTTGCCTGCTTCTGTCGAATTATTGTCTCATAATGTTGCGTTTGGGGCAATTGGATACGGATGTACGTCTGGGGCGACAGTGATAGGCCCAGATCGTATTGCCGCTCTGGTGCAGAGCGTCCATGTTGATGTGCCTGTAACCAATCCAATATCAGCAGTCATCGCTGCCTGTCATGCGTTAGATGTGCGAAGGATTGGGTTTTTGACGCCCTACGTGGCTGATGTGTCAAAGATGATGCGTAGATTGCTGGAGGACAATGGTTTTGAAATCGCCAATTTTTTGTCTTTCGAGGAAATTAGAGATAGTGTGGTGGCGCGGATTTCTGAGGCGTCGACGCTAGCAGCTATTAAACAGTTGGGCGAGAGTGATTGTGATGTAGTGTTTGCTTCTTGCACAAACTTGCGGGCCTTTGGCATTATCGAAGAAGCAGAAGCTGCCATTGGGCGACCCGTGATATCAAGCAATTCTGCGCTAGCTTGGCATCTGGCGCATTTGGCGGGCAAGAAAGTGCTTGGACCAGGACGTTTGTTTAGCGTTTAGTTCTATTTAACGTGGAGAGTGGATGACTGAATTGGATTGCGATCGCTGACGTTTTGGCTTTTAAAATTTAGTTTTTCTACGAGAAGGCGCCAAATAAATTGCTGATTTTTGAGTCATTAAAGTGGCATTTTGCGGCATAGAGCCTTTGCATCTTGTGCCTAGCTGAGCCGTCCAAACCAGACAAAAGCGGGCAGTGCGCTTGCCTTGATGCTGGTGACTTTCGTAACAATGAATGCGTTAAAGACCATACATTGCCCGTGAAGCTTAATAACAAAGAAACAGTCAGTGTTTGTTGTAGTAACCACACCTAACAAGACAAACAAAGTGCTGTCATTGCTGCCAAAGGGGTATTCGAATTTGGCCGACTTTTTAGGCTACAGATCGTAGGCACGAATTGATATTCTAAACTTTTTTGATGCATAGACGTGGCCTGGTTGTCTGCATCGTATTTGGTAGAAAAATTTTTTCCACTGCCGCGGGACCTCAACTTGGTTTATAGTTTATCAACGATAGGCTGTGTTCTACGCCACTTTTTTTGAACTGGTGTCCAGTCCTTTTTGTGGAACAACTGGTAATGATTGAGACGATCAACATTGAGCTTTTTATCTGAGAAAGAATAGAGCCCAGTTTAAGGGTGAGAGCTAGAAGGCCTGGGTTTTTAATACCACTGCGAAAGCCGGTGGCTCGAAAAATAGGAAGTTCTAAGCAATGGATGAATGTCTTTTTTCTTCCCCTTTTTGCTGCCATTGGATACAGGAAACAAAAAATAATAGTTTGGTCACAAGGATCACCCGATATGCCAATGGAAAAGAATTTTGATGCTACCAGTGCAGAGTCTGCCATTTTTAAGAAATGGGAGAGTGCTGGCGCGTTTCGTGCGGGTGCAAATAAGTCACGCGATGAAAGTTTTACGATCATGATTCCGCCACCCAATGTGACTGGGGCTCTGCACGTTGGCCATGCATTTAATAACACCTTGCAAGATATCATGATCCGATGGCATCGGATGCGTGGTTTCGATACTTTGTGGCAGCCAGGTCAAGATCACGCCGGGATCGCGACGCAGTTGCAAGTGGAAAAGCAACTGGCTGCAGACCAACAGCTGACCCGTGCTGAAATGGGACGAGAAGAATTTCTTAAAAGGGTCTGGGCATGGAAGGAAGAAAAGGGTGGGACTATTATCTCTCAGTTAAAACGCCTGGGCGCTTCTGCAGATTGGGAGCGTAATGCGTTTACTATGGACGAGAATTTCCATGACGCTGTGCTCAAGGTGTTTGTGGATCTTTACAATAAGGGCCTGATTTATCGTGGTAAACGTTTGGTAAATTGGGATCCGCATTTTGAAACAGCCATTTCAGATTTAGAAGTAGAAAACATTGAGATCGATGGACATATGTGGCACTTTAAGTACCCGTTGGCTGGCGGTGAAAGTTATGAATACGTAGAAAAAGATGAAGATGGTAACGAGATTGTTCGCGAGAATCGGGATTACATTTCAATTGCCACGACGCGACCTGAAACCATGCTAGGCGATGGGGCGGTTGCCGTCTATGTAAGTGACGAACGCTACACCTCGCTCGTTGGGAAGCTTTGCGAAATTCCTGTGGGGCCGAAAGAGTATCGCCGTTTGATCCCGATCATTACCGATGAATATCCTGATCCTGATTTTGGATCGGGTGCTGTGAAGATCACTGGTGCCCACGATGCAAATGATTATGGCGTAGCTAGGCGAAACAATATTCCACTTTATCGCTTGATGGATACAAAAGCGCAGATGCGTGATGATGGAATGCCTTACGTAGAGGCGGTAAAACGCGCCCAGGCAATCTTGGAAGGGGCCGAGTTTTCAGAGGTGGAGGTTGAAAAGATCAATCTGGTGCCAGAGGCGTATCGTGGTATGGATCGGTTCGAAGCGCGAAAAGCAGTCATTGCAGATATCGCTGCTGAAGGTCTGATGCTTGAGATTGAAGACAAGAAGATCATGCAGCCGTTTTGCGATCGGTCCAAAGTTGTGATGGAACCAATGCTGACAGATCAATGGTATGTGGATGCGGCTAAATTGGCGATTCCAGCAATTGAGAAGGTGAGGGACGGGACTGTTCGAATTCTGCCTGAGCGAGACGCGAAAGTATACTTTCACTGGATGGAGAATATTGAGCCATGGTGCATTTCGCGACAGCTTTGGTGGGGGCACCAAATACCAGTTTGGTACGGAATTGACGATTCACTGATTGATGAGATTGCGGATGCATCGGTTTCGCTTGATGCAGGAGTAGAAGCGGCCATCTCTGGAATTGCAGGGGAAGTTAGATTTTGTGGCTCTAGTTTCGAAGAAGGACAGAATTTCTTTAAAAATGCGGCTAAAAAGAAATTTCCAGGAAAAAACATAGAGGTCATTGAAGTCGAAAATAGCGGTAAAGCAATTGAAATTTTGAATTCACAAAATTATGCATCCCAAACAATATTATATCCTGTCTACCGTGATCCAGATGTGCTTGACACTTGGTTTTCTTCTGGCCTGTGGCCTATTGGGACGCTTGGTTGGCCGAACCAGACGGAAGAGCTGGAGCGGTATTTTCCTACGTCTACGTTGATTACAGGGGCTGACATTCTATTCTTTTGGGTTGCCAGAATGATGATGATGCAACTCGAGGTAGTGGATGAAATTCCATTTAATACCATTTATTTGCACAGCCTTGTACGTGATGAGAAGGGCGTCAAAATGTCTAAGACGCTGGGTAATGTTGTTGATCCACTGGATTTGGTGGATGAATTTGGTGCCGATGCGTTGCGCTTTACTATGACGTCTATGGCAGCGCTTGGCGGGACGCTTAAGTTGTCCACAGAGCGTGTGAAGGGTAACCGTAATTTTGGCACTAAGCTTTGGAATGCGGCGCGTTTTGCGGAGTTTAATGATGCTTCTCCGGTAGTGGGTTTTGACCCTGCAAGTGTTAAGCAGACGCTTAATAAATGGATTGTTGGTGAGACTGCGAAAATCCGCGAGGCTGTAGATACAGCGTTAGAGCAGTACCGCTTTAATGATGCGGCAAATGGGTTGTACGCTTTTGTTTGGGGTAAGGTTTGTGACTGGTATGTGGAACTATCCAAGCCGTTGTTGCAAGGCGATGACACTTTAGTAGTTGCCGAAACAAAGGCAACACTGTCTTGGGTGCTTGATCAGTGTTTGATTCTGCTGCACCCGATAATGCCGTTCATCACCGAACAGCTGTGGGGTGATATTGCGGATCGCCAGAAAATGTTAATTCACGCGGACTGGCCGACCTACGGCGCTGAGTTGGTAGATGCTGATGCGGACCGTGAAATGAATTGGGTGCTGAGCTTGATAGAGCAAATCCGTTCGGTTCGCTCTGAGATGCGGGTTAATGCAGGTGCTAAGATCCCCTTGATCCAATTGTCATTAGATGATGCTGGAAAAAGTGGATTGAAGCGTAACTTGCCGATGATTATGCGCTTGGCTCGGATTGAAGAGGTTTCTGAGGCTATTACTGCGCCGAAGGGGGCGGTGACTTTGCCGGTCGAGGGTGGATCGTTCTGTCTGCCTTTGGCGGATATCATAGACATAGAAGAAGAAAAGGCCCGTTTAAAAAGAGGAATGGACAAACTTATGAAGGAAATGGGAGGCCTGAAAGGTAAGCTGGCTAATGAGAAATTTATTGTAAATGCACCTGAAGCCGTAGTGGCTGAAAATCGTGATCGGTTGGAGGGAGCGGGTGTTGAGCTTGATACGCTCAAAATGGCATTCGATCGGATTTCAGCCCTTGGCTAAAAACCCAGCTAACGTCCTGGTTCGATGTGCGTATTTCTGAAGCTTAATCGGTGCGTACAAAATTAGCATCAGCCAATTTGTCGATGTGGCCAAGGCTCGCCCTGACCTTTGTCGTAGCCGAGCTTTAGAATGTTATATGCGTGCTGCATTTTGTGAATTATAGCACCAAAAGATTGACTGCTTTTCGGGTTGATGTTCAAGAAGTGCGCGATAAGGGTTTTCTTGCTATTGGTAAATAGGTCGGGACCAAAGACGTGTTTGAGGCCTTGAAGGCGTGGTTTAGATGGTGTTGAAAGTCCATTAATTAAATTATAGGGGGTTTTGTGATGAGCGGGCCAATTTACACGGATTTGGTGACGAGTTTGCCCGCAACAGTGCCTTTTGTGGGCCCTGAAACACAAGAACGTGCACGGGGACGTGGGTTTTCATCGCGGCTTGGCGCTAACGAGAACGTATTTGGACCAAGTCCTATGGCTATTGCTGCAATGGCTGATGCAGCGGCGGATGTCTGGAAGTACGGAGATCCTGAAAATTTTGACCTCAAACAAGCTTTGGCGGTGCATCATCAAGTAGACACAGACAACATCGTTGTGGGCGAAGGGATTGACGGATTGCTTGGCTATTTGTGCCGTATGATAGTGGAGCCTGGGGTAAAAGTTGTGACCTCACTTGGGGCATATCCAACATTCAATTTCCATGTTTCTGGATATGGCGGAGATTTGGTAACAGTGCCCTATAATGGTGACTACGAAGACCCTGTCGCGATCATGGAAAAGGCGGTGGAGGTTGGGGCTCGGCTAATCTATTTGGCGAACCCGGACAACCCGATGGGTACGGTTCATCCGGAAGATGTGATCAAAACTGCGATTGATGCAGTACCAGACGACTGCCTACTCATTTTGGATGAGGCTTACATTGAGTTTGCCCCAAAAGGGACTGCGCCTGCTTTGAATGTAGATGACCGTCGTGTGATCCGAATGCGGACATTTTCAAAAGCATACGGCATGGCGGGTGCCCGCGTAGGATATGCCATGGGACAAAAAGAAGTAATTAATGGGTTCAACAAAATTCGTAACCATTTCGGCATGTGTCGCATCAGCCAAGCGGGCGCGCTGGTGGCGCTAAAGGATCAGGAGCATCTGCGTAATACTGTTTTATCTGTAGAACTGGGACGCAAACGAATTGAGCTGATCGCCAACGAGCAAGGCTTATCAGTAGTGCCGTCAGCGACGAATTTTGTGGCGATTGATTGTGGCCAAGATGGAGCTTTTGCTAAAGCAGTTTTGGATCAGTTGATTGAGCGGGATATTTTTGTGCGAATGCCGTTTGTGGAGCCGCAAAACAGGTGTATCCGCTTATCAGTTGGTCAGAAAGTAGATCTATCTTTTTTTGAGCTGCAATTTCCAATGGCGCTTGACGCGGCTTCGAAGGCATGAGTCAAAGGATCGTAGTCAGCGTAGCAAGCGCCGCGATTTCGCTAATTTGTTGGCAACCCCCAAGTATATCGCCTGTGTAACCCTTAATCCGCCGTGAAGCGAGATAGCAGAGCGGCAAGCAGACGATGATCGCGATGGAGATTGCGACAAGGGCGAGTTGGCCGACACAAGCCAAGCACAAAATTAGCGTGAGTAGGGTTGCAACGATTGCGTTAGGGGTAGTGACCTGACCCACGGCGGCCGCCATGCCGTTCGGTCGAGCCAGTGGCATTACGTACATGACCAGTACCATAGGTAAGCGTGATGCAGCACCAACTGCTATAAATGCCCAGACCCAATCAACAGTGATCAAAGCGTTATAGCCAGACCATCTGGCAAGAATCGCTGCGCAAAGGGCAGCTGCTCCAAAAGCGCCAATGCGGCTATCTTTCATTATTTCTAAACGGTGTTTGACCGTCTTTCCACCACCTAGTCCATCAGCGCAGTCTGATAGGCCGTCTTCATGTAATGCGCCTGTGAAAAGCATTAAGGCGCCAATTGCGATTGCAGCGGCAATGTCTGATAGCACACCGACGCTTGAAAGTGTAAACGCTATTACTCCAGCAAAAAGACCGGCAACAGCACCCACAAGTGGATAGGCCCAAGCGGCTTTAGCTGCCCGCTCACCAGTTTTGGCGTGATCCACAGGTAGGGGAAGCCTGGTTAACAAGGTAAATGCAGTTGGAATGTCACCGAGCCGAAGGTCGAGTTTTATCAGCCAGTTATCCTGCATGTCGTTCTTATGCCTTAAGCTTTCGCGAATCTGATTTTCCTGTATTGAATTTAAGGCTAAAGTTTCGTGTAAACAATGACGTATCTGCGCAATCGTTCGGCGCAGAATTGGAGATGAATGATATGACACGACCGTTTTCTAACCTGCTTGAATTCGAAGAGATTTTAAAGTCTGCTGGGGGGCCAGATCTTAAAGCACTGGGCGAAGCAGAGGCTCGCAACGGTCAATTAACAAAACCGCCCGGTGCGCTTGGCCGGCTAGAAAGCTTGGCTATTTGGTATGCGGGGTGGCGTGGTGAAGCTGCCCCAAAGATCGATGCGCCCCAAGTCGTTGTGTTTGCAGGAAACCATGGAGTTGCCACACTTGGTGTTTCGGCGTTTCCAGCGGAGGTGACCGAACAAATGGTGCTGAATTTTCAACGTGGAGGCGCCGCGATTAATCAGCTGTGCCAAACCTTTGGTGCAGAGTTAGATGTAATTGCATTGGAACTGGAAAATCCAACGGCAGATTTTACGGTAGGTGCTGCTATGAGTGAAACAGAAGTTGTAGCTGCATTGGTGGTCGGCTGGGAAGCAGTTAATCCCAATGCAGATTTGTTGGTGACGGGTGAGATGGGCATCGGTAATACAACGTCTGCAGCGGCCATTTGTCATGCCTTATTTGATGGCGAGGCAGAGGATTGGGTCGGCCGTGGCACGGGTGTGGACGATGCAGGTTTGTTGCTTAAGGCACAAGTGGTGCGCGAAGGTTTAGCTGCAAATCCAGAGGCTGCGAAAAATGGGCTACAAGCACTGCGGTGCCTTGGTGGGCGAGAAGTAGCAGCAATGGCTGGTGCAGTCGCTGCAGCGCGATTTTATGGGATCCCTGTTGTTATTGACGGCTTTATTTGTACAGCTGCTGTTGCCTGTCTGGCTTTGGTCTGTGAGGGTGCGCTCGATCATGCAGTTGCGGGGCACCAATCCCAAGAATCCGCTCATACCACTGCACTGCAAGCCCTAGGGAAAGAACCAATTTTATCGCTTAATTTGCGTCTCGGTGAAGGCTCTGGTGGTGCTCTAGCAATTGGAATTATGAAAGCAGCTCTTGCATGTCACTCGGGTATGGCAACCTTTGCTGAAGCGGGTGTTTCTGAAGGATAAAGAACTGCCGACGGTACAGAATTTTTTAAGGAATGAATGGCTTATTTGCTTAGAATGCCTGTATTATAGTTTAACAATATCCATAGAATGCAACAGCAGCTAAAAAAGATAACAGCAAAAAATGAGATGGAGCACATGCGACGAATGGTTTCATTGGAATGATTTGCATGGATTTTTGATCATGATAAACCATTTGTTAACGTTCTAATATTTGTTAGTATACACATGAATTCTGTTGACAGCCTAAATGCTTTGACGCTTGTATTTGTATATGACAACCAACTATCAGAGACGTGATGTATTTTCAGCCTTTGACATTAAGTGAAGCCGTGCGTGATGCGCAAAACAATGGTGTCCAAGTTCTTGCTGGTGGGACCGATTTTTATCCAAGTCATGGCGATGTTTTGCCAGATTTTCCCATTCTTGATATCAGCCGTGTTCCAGAGATATCTGGGATTGAACGCACTGAAACGGGGTGGCGTATCGGTGCGATGACATCGTGGACGGACGTAATCAAAGCAGATCTTCCACCAGCGTTTGATGGACTGAAGGCGGCCGCCCGTGAAGTCGGATCGCTGCAAATTCAAAATTTAGGGACAGTGGCAGGAAACCTGTGCAATGCGAGCCCAGCTGCAGATGGTGTGCCACCATTGCTTACACTTGATGCAGAGATTGAAATTATTGGCTTACGGGGTGTCCGCAAAATACCGTTGAAAAATTTTTTAAAGGGCCCTCGGAGCACGGATTTGAGTTCTGGGGAAATTGTCTCAGCAATCCATATTCCTGCGGTAGATGGAGTGGTATCGCGGTTTAGTAAGCTTGGCAGCCGAAAATACCTTGTAATTTCCATTGCAATGGTAGCGGTTCTCTTGCGTGTCGAAAATGGAGCCATAGCCGAGGCGCGTGTTGCCGTGGGGGCCTGTTCGCCCGTTGCAACGCGTCTAACTGGGCTGGAAGCGGATTTATTTGGTGCGCGCGACATATCAGGAATTGTAAAATCTCAACACTTGAGCACTTTATCTCCGATTGATGATGTGCGTGGATCTTCAGATTACCGCCTGGATGTGGTGGTTCCTTTGATTGAAAGAGCGTTGCAAGCCGCTTTAGAGACTGCATGATGGATGGTGCGAATGTTCCAATGATTAAGTTTCACCTAAACGGTGCGGATGTTTCCGTGGCAGCCGCCGCGGGAGAGAGACTTTCTGCTAGTTTACGCGAAAAATGTGGTGCTAAGGATGTAAAAATTGGTTGTAATGCTGGCGACTGCGGGGCGTGTAGTGTTTTGGTGGATGGTAACGTTGTTTGTGCTTGCTTGATGTCCACAGCACAAACTGAGGGCCGATCCGTAGAAACTGTGTCGCAATTGCGCAATTCTGATGAAGGAGATGCATTAGCGGCAGCATTTCAGAATCATGGCGCCGCGCAATGTGGAATTTGCACGCCAGGAATGATCGTTTCTGCCGTGGCTTGGATGCGATCAGGCGAAGGCACAGTGGAAGATGCGCTTGGGGGTGTGTTGTGTCGGTGCACAGGATATCGAAAAATATTAGATGCCGTTAACGAAGCTGCTAGAGGTGGTGGACCAACTCTGACTGGCACAGGAAAAGTTGGGACTTCTATCCAACGTTTGGATGGTGCAGCAAAGGTCGCAGGGATAGAAAAATTTGGTGATGATATCGCAGGAATGGATGTCGCAACTGTTTATGTGATCCGCTCCCCGTATCCGCGTGCTTCATTTAAATTTGGGGATATTGAGGGATTTTCTAACCTTTTCGACGGTGTCTTGACCGTACTTTCAGCTAAAAATGTGAAGGGACGAAACTGTTTTGGTGTAATTCCTCCCTTTGCGGATCAACCCGTTTTTGCTGTCGGTGAGACGCGTTTCAAAGGCGAGGCTGTAGCGGCAGTTGTTGGGACGCCAGATTTTATTTCTCGGTTTAAAGATACGGATTTTCCGATTGAATGGAATATCTTGCCAGATGTAGGGACTCCTGAAGAAGCGATGAAGTTTGGTGCGCCTGAATTGCATTCGGGACGAACTAATAATGTTATGATAAAGGGTTTTGTAGAGTGTGGTGACAGTGCGGAGGCGCTAAATGATGCTGCACAGGTGGTGTCTGGCAGATTTGAAACTGGTTTTGTCGAACACGCCTATATTGAACCAGAAGCGGGATTTGCAGATATTGTTGATGGGCGTGTTGAAATACATGCTTGCACACAGGCGCCTGTGATGGATTTGGAAAGCCTTATGGAAATCCTTGGTTTGGAGCGCGGCCAAATCCGCATTGTGCCAACTGGGGTTGGCGGTGGGTTCGGGTCCAAGTTGGATATCACAGTGCAGCCCTATTTGGCGTTGGCGGCGCTTGCTGTGGGTGGTCCGGTTCGGATTGCATATTCCAGAAGTGAAAGTATGCAGAGTACTACTAAAAGACATCCGGCAAAGATGACTGTGCAAATTGGTGCTGACTCGGAGGGAAATCTTTGCGGTATGCGTTTTGATGGTATTTTTAACACCGGTGCGTATGCGTCTTGGGGACCTACTGTGGCCAATCGTGTTCCGGTGCACGCCTCCGGACCTTATGTTTTCAAAAACTACCGTGCTGAAGCCGTGGGTGTGCATACGCATTGTCCACCGAGTGGTGCATTTCGTGGATTTGGTGTGCCACAGGCGGCTATCGCGCAAGAGGTTTTGTTTGATGAATTGGCGGCCAAATGCGAAATGGATCCATTAGATTTTAGGGTTCAAAACGCATTAACGAATGGAATGGCAACGGTTTGTGGGCAGATTTTCGAAGAAGGTGTCGGTATAGGTGCATGTTTTGAGGCGCTGCGTGTGCATTGGAATGAAGCTTTGGATGAGATGAAAAACTTCAACACGGCTAGCCAAGAGTTGCGTCGTGGTGTTGGTCTTGCGGCGGGTTGGTATGGTTGTGGAAACACTAGCTTGCCCAACCCGTCAACGATCAAATCGGGTGTGTTGGCCAATGGAAAAATCGTTCTGCATCAAGGGGCAATGGATATTGGGCAAGGGGCTAATACCGTTATTACCCAGATATTTGCAGAGGCTCTTGGGGCCGATGTCTATGAAATCGAATTGGTTGGTGCAGACACGGATTTGACACCAGACGCAGGCAAAACTAGTGCCTCTCGTCAAACGTTTGTATCTGGAAACGCAGCACGACTGTCTGGGTTAGCCCTTCGTGCAGAGATTTTGCGTTTGTGTAATCTGGACAGCGCTGTGGCGCAAATTTCTGTCGGTGACGGCTTTATTACTGTTGCTGATGGTTCTGCTCTGAACAGGATATCGCTTTCTGATCTTCCAGCTGATGAAGATGGGTATGTTTTGCGTGCAGAAAAAAGTTATGACCCGCCGACAAAGCCGCTGGATCAAAATGGGCAGGGTGTCCCCTATGCGCAATTCGGTTATGCGGCACACTTGGCTGTTGTCGATGTAGATATGCGCCTTGGTACGGTCACAGCTGTCCGATTGGTGGCGGCCCATGATGTAGGGCGAGCGATTAACCCGATGTTGGTGGAAGGGCAAGTGCACGGAGGAATTGCGCAGGGTTTAGGCATGGCTTTGATGGAAGAGTATATTCCTGGTCGAACCGAAAACCTGCATGATTATTTAATCCCTACAATTGGTGACATTCCTCCCATTGAAACAGTGATCGTTGAGGAGTCCGATGCCCACGGACCATATGGTGCAAAGGGACTTGGGGAGCATGTTTTGATTCCGACAGCACCAGCCTTGATAAACGCGATTAATCGTGCTGCGGATGTGCAGATACGCCAGGTGCCTGTGACGCCTGCGCGTCTTCGTGCGAAAATCTTGGAATCTCAGAATGACTGATCGGCCTGAAAAAATCCGCTGTGATGCCTGCCCTGTCTTGTGCTTTATCGCTGAGGGGCGTTCTGGAGCATGTGATCGTTATGCCAATCAGCAAGGTGATTTGATCAGGCTTGACCCCCTAACAGTCATTGAAAACGGGGGACCTGCTGTTCCTTTTATAGGTGCGGATTGGGATGGCGATATTGTTCAAGGCCATCGTCCATTTGTTACAGCGATAGGTGCTGGCACTACATATCCGGACTACAAACCTGCGCCGTTTATTGTGTCTGCTGAAACACATGGCGTGGATATGGTGACTGTCGTGACAGAGGGAATTTTTAGCTATTGTGGTGTAAAAGTTAAGATCGATACAGATCGTTACATTGGTGAAGAGCGAGCGATTGTGCGGGTTGATGGGGAGCCTGTCGGTCACGTAATGACAAGCGAGTACGGAAGCAAAATGCTTTCATTAGGGGGCGTGGATCACCTGACTGGAGGATCAAAAAAAGAGGGTCGTATAACCTGTGATGCTTTGTTGGCATTGTGCAACTGTGAACCCGTTCAGATGGAAATCGAAGGTGGTGCAGTTGTTACTGTGCAGGCGGGTAAGGCCCCTGTCATTGATGGGGAACACGAAAAACTCATGCGTGTAGGTTGTGGGTCAGCCGCAATTGGAATGTTTGCTGCTCAATGGAGGAGCCATGCGGATGAGGTGATCGTTGTTGATGATCACATCACAGGTGTGTTGTCAGAACATCAAGCAGGAGTTCTCCTGGACATCCCACCAAGTGGTATTCGTGTTTCAGGCCGGAGATCGACACCAGGGCGTTATTTTCAGGTAGCTGAGCCTGGAACAGGGTGGGGTGGTACAAATATTGAAGACCCTTTGAATGTAATTAAAACAATTAATCCAAAGGTCGCTTGGCCAGGTCTGAGGCTGTTCATGATCTCCACCACGGGAGAGCAATGGGCCTATTTTGAACTAGACAATAATTTGGAGCCACAACAGGCTGAACCCTCAGAAGCATTGCGTCTTAGTGCGGAGCGTGTGGCGGAGAATTGTGAACCTTCCGTATGTTCTGTTTTGTTTATGGGCGGGGCCGGTGGATCTCTCCGCGCTGGGGTCACTGAAAATCCGGTACAATTGACCCGGTCTGTGCGTGAAACTTTAACAAAAGTCACCGTTGGTGGTGCAGATACCTATTTGTGGCCAGGCGGTGGCATCACTGTCATGGCGGACGTGACAAAAATGCCCTCAAATGCGTTTGGATATGTCCCAACTCCAGCGTTGGTTGCGCCGATTGAATTTACCATGAGCCGCGATGACTACGTCGCACTTGGTGGATATGTTGATGAAATTCGGAACGTCGCAGATGTTTTGGATGGTAAAGAGCGCCGTGTCGGCGTTAAGGCTGCAGAATGATTGCTGCGCAGATTTCTGGAAATCGACTTCATCTACAACATGGTCCGATTGACCTGATTATTGGCGTAGAAGGCGAGCGTGAAGCGGCCTTTGAGGTAGCACGAGAGCGGTTTTCCACGGTTTTGGAGGAATTGGTTCTGGAACTACCGACCTTACGTCGCGCTATGCCGGTTTCGCCAAAAGGTTTTATTGCGCAAAGGATGATGCGGGCTGCGTCGGGTTACTCGGAGTTTGTGACACCAATGGCAGCTGTAGCTGGCGCAGTTGCCGATGAAGTTTTGGCTTCCATGAAAACGCAAATCGTTTCAAAAGCGTATGTCAACAATGGTGGAGATATTGCGATATATTTGCGTGAGGGTTCTTATGATGTCGGGGTCGCTGGGCTGGATTTGTCAGCATTAGGGCGTGTGACTGTCAAAGCGAATGACGGGGTTGGTGGTATCGCCTCAAGTGGCCGTGCTGGGCGTAGCCTATCCCTCGGCATCGCTGATAACGTGACAGTTTTAGCGCGGTGCGCGGCGGACGCTGATGTGGCGGCGACTTTGATTGCCAACCGTGTTGACTTGCAAACTTCCAAAGTGACAAGAGAGAGGGCGTGCAATCTTGATCCAGACAGCGATCTCGGGGAGCGTTTAGTGGTTACGGGTTGCGATAGTTTATCGTTAAACCAAATTGAAAGTGCACTTGAACGGGGCGCTTCTTTTGCACATGATTTGTTTCTGAAGGGGCGGATACAAGCTGCTTTTCTGGTTTTGCAGGGACAGTCACGTGTTGTTAGGATGAAGGAGTTGGCAGATGCCTGATGTTGCGTTGCGTAAAATTATGACTGTGGTGGAAACTATCCACCATGAGTTCGGCCCTCCGCCTGCCAATCCATTATGTCGATGTGCGGCCATTGCCGTGATCAAGAACCCATACGCTGGTGGATATCATCCCGATATTGAGGGCTTCATGGAGGATCTAAAACCGCTTGGACTAAGGCTGGCGCATAGGGCATTGGCAGTGCTTGGTGGGGATAAAAACACAGTATCTGGCTATGGGAAAGGTTCCATTGTCGGTGTTGATGGAGAGTTGGAACATGGTGCGCTGTGGCATGTGCCCGGCGGCTATGCGATGCGCGAACTATTGGGGAATGCAGCTGCGATTGTGCCCTCGACGAAGAAGGTGGGTGTGGCTGGTGCGCGGCTCGATATCCCAATAACTCACATTAATGCAAGTTATGTCCGCAGTCATTTTGATGCGATGGAAGTTGGCCTAAATGACGCTCCGCGCGCCGATGAGTTAGCTTTTGTATTAGTGATGACAACTGGTGCTCGTATTCACGCACGCGTGGGTGGTTTAGGAGTTGATGATATTATTGGGAAGGACGGTCTACGATGAAGTTAGACATTAGAAAAACAGCGGTTTGGGTTGAAGAAACACTTACAGAAATGGGAAAATCTATCGACCCACCAACCCGGAAAGCTGTGGCTGTGGCGGTTATAGCAAACCCGTTTGCAGATAAATATGTAGAAGATTTGACTCCTTTAATGGATATGGGTGCAGCGCTCGGTGCGATTTTAGGAGATCGATGTGTCGCCGCACTTGGCATTAAACCTGAAGCGGCAGAGAGTTACGGTAAAGCTGCAATGGTGGGTGAAAGTGGAGAGCTTGAGCATGCGGCTGCGATTTTACACCCAAAACTTGGGGGACCATTGCGCCGCGCCGTTGAAAAAGGAGCGGCACTGGTTCCATCATCTAAAAAAATGGGTGGCCCTGGGCAGGACCTTGACGTGCCACTTGGGCACAAAGATGCGGCCTACGTCCGCAGTCATTTTGACGGCATCGAAGTGCGTATGAACGATGCGCCGCGTCGTAATGAAATCCTCGTGGCTGTTGCTGTTACGGACAGTGGCCGTCCATTGCCCCGAGTGGGTGGATTAGGGCATGCAGACGCGGAGGGTAACGACGGGCTGCGCTGATGTACAAACTCGAGGAACAGGTCGGGTACATACTGCGTCTTGCTAGCCAGCGCCATGCAACAGTTTTTAATAAGCATTCCGAATTGGGATTAACGCCAACGCAATTTTCCGCACTGGTGCGTGTGGCTGAAATGGGAAACTGCTCGCAAAATTTACTGGGTCGTCGTACGGCGATGGACGTTGCAACAATAAAGGGTGTTGTTACCCGATTGAAAGCAAAAGGCTTTGTAGAGCTTGGCGCAGATCCGGAAGACAAGCGGCGCACAGTGGTTTCGCTGACTAAAACTGGCCGTGAGGTCATTAAACAACTGCATAAATTTGGTGCAATGGTCACGGATGAGACACTTGCACCGCTTTCGGGCGAAGAGCGTAAAGTTTTTCTGGAGATGTTGAAGCGGCTCACTTAGGCTCTAATAAAGTCCCAGGAGCGTGTAAATGGCAGAAGATTATCCACTAACGTCAACCCATTGGGGAGTTTACCGTGCTCAAACGGAGAATGGTAAGCTAGTTAAGTTACATAATTTTGAGGAGGATGTAGATCCGAGCCCCATTGGTAATGGGATTGTTGGTACGCTTGATGCCCCTAGCCGTATTACGGCCCCTATGGTGCGGCGTTCGTGGTTGCGAAATGGCCCTGGATCAGCGACAGACCTGCGTGGTAATGATGCTTTTGTTGAGGTCACTTGGGATGAAGTGAACCGCCTGATTGCAGATGAATTACGCCGCGTTAAGCGCAATTATGGGCAGAACGCGATTTACGCAGGTTCTTACGGTTGGGCCTCCGCCGGGCGCTTTCATCATGCGCAAAGCCAAATGAAACGGTTTTTGAATTGCATCGGTGGATTTACTAGTTCCAAAAATACCTATTCATTTGCGGCGGCGGAGGTGGTCGTACCCCATATTCTAGGAAACTATCGCGATCATATGAACCGCACAACCAGTTGGCGTTCCATTGTTGCTGAGGGCGAGTTGGTTGTAGCATTTGGAGGAATCCCATTAAAAAATGGTCAGATTGAGTCGGGTGGGACGGGTCGACACGTGCAGCGCGAGGGCTTGCAAGCTGCACGGAACGCGGGTGTGAAATTTGTAAATATCAGCCCTCTGCGTTCCGATATGGAGCCAAATTTAGAGGCCCGATGGTGGGCTGCGCGCCCAACTTCGGATGTAGCGATTATGTTGGGATTGGCCCATACTGTTTACACCGAAGGGCTGCATGATGAAGTATTTTTAAAACGTTACTGCAGTGGATTTGAACGGTTTTTGCCTTATCTGCTTGGCGAAGTCGATGGGATTGCCAAAGATGCGGAATGGGCAAGCTCATTGTCTGAGATCGTGGCCAACGACATTCGGGAGTTGGCCCGTGAAATGGTCGCAAAACGGACAGTTGTTTCTGTCAGTTGGTCTTTGACGCGTGGCGACCATGGCGAGCAACCCTATTGGATGGCGATCACCTTAGCGGCGATGCTTGGCCAGATTGGTTTGGAAGGCGGTGGCGTTGCCTTTGGTTTCAGTGCTGAGAATTCAATTGGCGGCGATACACGACTAACGCCTGGAGCAGGTTTTCCAATGGGACAGAACTCAGTTTCGGAGTTTATTCCTGTTGCAAGAATTACAGATTTATTAGAAAATCCGCGAGGGAATTGTCAATATGACGGTAAAAAATTGCAGTTTCCCGACATTAAAATAGTTTGGTGGTCTGGTGGTAATCCGTATCACCACCACCAAGATTTAAACCGTCTGGCACGCGCATGGCAGAAACCTGATACTATTATCGTTAATGATTGGTGTTGGAATGCGACGGCAAAACGAGCAGATATCGTGCTACCTGTGACGACATCTGTAGAGCGAGAAGATCTACAAATGTCGCTACGGGATCCTTATATCGTGGCAATGAAAAAAGTAGTTGAGCCACCTAAGAATGTTCGTGGAGATCACCAAATTTTTGCGGGTATTGCGGTGGAGATGGGTGTAAACGAGGCGTTCACCGAAGGTCGATCTGAGGAAGAATGGTTGCGATGGTTATGGGATAAAACCCGCCAGGATCCGGATGCTAGTGGGTTGGATTTGCCAGATTGGAACACGTTGCAAAAGATGGGGTGGCACAAGACGCCAGATCAGGAAAAACCAACGGTTATGATGCGTGATTTTCGAAACGATCCAGAGCAATGTGCACTTAACACCCCGTCAGGTAAGGTTGAGATCTACTCTGATGTGGTTGCTAGCTTTGGTTATGATGATTGTCCAGGTCATGCTGTTTGGCGAACTCCGTATGAGTGGCTGGGTGATGTGGGACGTTACCCATTGCATATGATCAGTAACCAGCCCCGAAATAAGCTCCATTCTCAATTAGACCAAGGGTCAGTTTCCGCTTTCGGGAAACTCAAGGGACGAGAGCCTGTAATTTTAAACCCTCGAGACGCAAAATTACGCGGTATTGCGCGTGGAGATGTGATTAAGGTTTTCAATGTACGCGGTTCAGCTCTAGGAGTAGCTGTTTTGTCTGAAGATGTTCGTCCTGACGTGATTGTAATGTCCACTGGCGCATGGTGGGATCCTGACGAAGACGGCATGTGTCGCCATGGAAACCCAAACGCTCTTACCCGGGATGTGGGTACCTCACAATTAGGACAGGGACCCACTGCGCATTCTTGCCTGGTTCAGGTTGAAAGATTTTGTGGAGAACTACCGCGTATTGAAGCCTTTGATCCTCCCGAAATCATTTGGAAAGATTCATGACACCAGGTAAGTTGTTTCTTAGCAGTGAAGAAATTAAAAATTTCAATGATCGTTCGGATTGGTGGGGCTTTTGGCTGGTGTTTCATTGCTGGTTTTTGGTCGTGCTCGCTTTAGTACTATTCTCATGTTGGCCAAGCATTACAACGTTTCTTTTGGCAGTAATGATTATTGGATCACGCCAATTAGGAATGGCGATTTTGATGCATGAAGCGGCTCATCTTTCACTGTTTAAAACCCGAAAATTGAATGAGTTTGCCGGTGAATGGTTGCTTGGACGGCCGATTTTAGCTGATATTTTTGAATACCGCCGTTATCATCTAAAGCACCATCGGTATACGCAGACGGACAAGGATCCAGATCTGAATTTATCTCGTGCTTTTCCCACGACGAGGGCCAGCCTGTTACGTAAGTTGTGGCGTGATATATCGGGTCAAACTGGGTTTAAGCAGCGCTCCCAGCAAATAATGATAGCCTTCAAGCTGGCAGGAGATACAGAGGATGTGACTAGCCAAGACCTTGCGCAGGCGTTTTCGGGACCCGTTTTGGGGCGTGCCGCAATTGCAAATATAATTATTTTTATCACGATGTGGGCGTTTGGCGCATGGTGGTGGTGGTTTTCATTCTGGCTGCTGCCTTTATTAACTTGGTTTCAGCTAGTTTTGCGAGTGCGCAACATTGCAGAGCACGGTGTCGTGGAGTTTTCTGACGACCCATTACGTAATGTTCGCACTACCAAAGCGGGACCCATTATGCGGCTGTTCTTGGCGCCTTATTGGGTGAATTACCATCTAGAACATCACCTTATCATGCACTTACCTTGCCGTCATCTACCTAACATTCATGCGTTGATGCTTCAAAAAGGGTATGGTGATCAAATGCGGATTGGGCGAAGTTATTGGGATGTGATAAAAATTGCGGCATCGCGAGTCGCCTAGATGCTCAGTTCATTGGTTAGGGCAAAGAACTGAGATGTCGCATTTCTTTGGCTGCATCCCATGGAGAGCAAATTGCATCCTTTTAAAAATCTTCAATCGCGTTGAGTGAAGCATTTTGTTCAATTGTTTGAAAGT